>JBCCCR010000025.1 GCA_039033415.1 Pseudomonadota bacterium
GCCGATCCGATCCGACGCGCACGAAGATCCAGTTCTGCTCCGCTTAGCTCACTACCCTCGTAAACCACCGAACCCGTCGACGAAACCAAAACCTCGTGAAGATCCAGGGGTAATGCGGAACCCACGGCAACGTCGGGGCCGACGGTCGAGTTTGCGGATTCCGGTGGCGCCCACTGGTCCAGCGGCAACTCAGGCTGCTCGGATATCAGTATCAGCGATCGCTTCAGACCGTCGATCCAACCGCGAACCGTCGCCTCGTCGAAAAGGTCCGTGTTGAAAGTTGCCTCAAGGAGCACACCGTCTGGACCCGGCAGAAAGTTGAAAAAGACCTCAAAATTCTCTGCTACACGGGGCAGTGTCCTAAGCCGACAGGTCAAACCATCCAGCTCTATGCCCGCAAACTCTTGATCGATGTTGAAGACTACAGGAATAAGTGGAATCCGCGCAGCATCACGTGGGACGTTCAACTGTCTGACAAGTTCTGCAAACGTGAAGGACTGATGCTCGTAAGCATCCATCACTGCTTCCTTGACGCTCGGAACGAGCTCAGCAAACGATGCGTTCGCAGGGACCTGCTGTCGGACTGGCAGCATTTTTACGCAGTGCCCCACCAGCGACTGAAAGTCCCCATCCAGCTGACCGGCGACAGCCATGCCAAGAATCAGGTCATCCTGACCCGTTAGCTGCCGCAGCTGCAGGAACAGTGCACTGAGAAAAGAGGCGACCAGCGTCGCACCCTGCCGACCGCCGGCCCGGGTGAAAGGATCGATCAAATCCCGCGAAAACAGGACGTCGAGGCGGCGCGCACCGAAGGTCCGAAATTCCGGTCGACCGCGATCCAGAGGCAAATCAAGCGGCGCCGGTAGCGTTGCAAATTTTTCCAGCCAGTGAGACGCATCCGCATTTCCGTGACCTCGAGACTCATGAAGCGCATAGTCAACGAACGATTTGGGTGGCTCCAGCTGCGCTTCAACCTCGTTGAGGGACGCGTTGTAAAGCGCTTCGAGCTCTTCAAGCAGCACCGCCATCGACCAACCGTCGACCACGATATGGTGAAACAGAAGAAAAACCGTATGTTGGTCGTCCGACTGCTGCACCAGCACGACACGCCAAAGTACGTCTTGCTGCAAATCAAACACGTGTCGAACCAGCGCGGCGCGCTGCTCTTCCACCGAATACTGATCTGCGTCTGTGACTACGTCAAAATCAAGCCGGGGACTCCCGGCGATACAGGCAAACATGCCGCGACGGTCGAAATTGGCCCGCAGGGACTCGTGACGTTTCGCCAATTCGATGAGTGCGCGCTCCAGCGCAACTCTCTGCAGCGGGCCGCTGAACTCCAGTTCAATTCCCTCGTTGAACGCCAGCGCTGCCTGCGGATCCGCAAGACAAGAGGAGAAGATCTCCTTTTGCGAAGCGGTTGTGGGAACCGCGGCGTCCAGCTCTCCATCGCGAAAGGGATTGAAACTCGTCTTCACTTCAGGGAAACCGCCACATAGTTGCCGTCGTCGCCTTTGACATACCAGACAGGATTACCCTGCTCGTCGCGGCCAAGTTTTGCGTCTGTTGCCGGTCGATTCTCTGGCAGGAACTGCTCCTCGGGGGGCATAACCCTGGCGTCCAGGAGATCATTAGCGACCATTTCGGCGGCAGCCGTTTCAAAAGCCGCCAGCAACTGCTCGAGCATCTCTGGCGTATGAGCCTGCGTCAAAAAGCAGGGCCGATGGCTCCAGATATGCACCCCATGTTCGCGAAGCAGACTGAAGAACACTTCAGCGAAGGGAACCTCCAGGTCGAAATAGAATACGGAACTGAATACCTGCGCCCTGATTTCTACCCCCAGTCTTCGCATCCGCAGGTTCAGTTCTGCACAGAAGTCCGCCGTCGTCTGGTTTAGATTTTGTTGCAGTTCGCCGCCTTGTTCCTTCAGGTGGCGCAGGACGGCCCTGCTCGCCGCCATAGCAAGAGGGTGCCGAACAAAAGTCCCTGCAAAGAAGGTCACGCCGACCTCAGGCGAGGATTCGTCACCAAAACGCCATTGACCACCGTCCATGGCGTCCATGTATTTGGCTTTGCCCGCCACAACACCGATCGGATACCCGCCACCGAGAATTTTGCCGTAGGTCGCCAGGTCGGCTCGAATACCAAAATACTCCTGCGCTCCACCCGGCGCACAGCGGAACCCGGTAACCACTTCGTCAAAGATGAGCGCAATACCGTTTTCTTCGGTTACGGCGCGAAGCTGTTTTAGGAATTCAGCCGGCTGGATATCCGGCGCGCGGCTCTGGACCGGCTCCACCATTACCGCCGCAATCTCGCTGGCCTGAGATCTGATCACGTCGATCATATCCATATCGGCCCAGGGCAAAACCATCACGTTATCGGAAACAGAACGAGGAATTCCAGGCGCGCCGGGGAGCGCCTGACCGGTCTTTCCGCCTCGCACGATCACCTCATCGAAGATTCCATGATAGGCCTGCTCGAAGGAAACGACACGCGTGCGGTTGGTCACGGTCCGAGCCAGCCTGATTGCCGCCAGCACCGCCTCGGATCCGGTGTTGGCGAATGTCATTCGTTCATTGCCGGTCATTTCGCACAGAAGCTGAGCGACCTCTCCAGCCAGCTCGGTTTGCGGACCAATTTCAACGCCGAGGTCTATCTGCGCTTTGACTGCTTCCGTTATGAATGCCGGCGAGTGACCAAAGAGAATCTGACCGAAGCCATTGGTCAAATCGATGTACTCGTTACCGTCAATATCCCAAAGCTTTGCCCCACTTGAGCGACGGGTCACAATCGGATACACCATCTCTTTCCACAGGGGACTGAACCCCGATACGGTCCGAGGATCGGCAAAGTGTGTCCGGTGCTCCTGGGCAAAGGCCTTCGACGCCGGAGTGCGGGCCACGTAACGGTCCTGGATTGCCATCAGGGCACTTTGCTGTCGTTCCGTCAGTTCACCCGCTTTACTGGAGATACGCGTGCCCGGGCCCCGGCGCCTCGCCTGATCCAGCTTTTGCTGCACCTCAGGGGGTAAGTCGATTGCCTTGCTCGCGGTGTTTGACTGCAACGCTAACTTTTTCTCGCCCACGGCAGTAGGAAGCTCGCCAGTGCCTCCCAGCGCCTGCAGCTGCAGCCTCATGATTTCCAGCTGGTTTTGGATAAGCGCATTCAGTGCCGCGCCGGGCTCACCGCTCGTTTGCAGGCCAGTCATCTGCCCCATCACCTGCATGTTCTGATCGGACTGAATAGGCGTAGCCGGCGCTGACACCGCAAGCGCCGGGTTCTTCTCGGCCAGGTATGCGGCCAGCGAACTGACCGAGTTGTACTCCTCAGATAAGTCTCGGAAGCTGATCGATACCTCAAACTCAGAGCTTACGGTCCGGCTCACCTGAGTCAGCAAGAGTGAATCCAGGCCGAGTTCCAGAAACGACAGGTCGTCCTGATCCGGCGCTACGCTGATGCCCGAATACTCTTCAAGCATCTCCCGAAGCTGCTCCCGCAATGGGCTGGTGACATTCTGCGGTGGTTCGCCAGCCTCAGGCTCTGAGATCTTCGCTTCGGAGGTTTCTTTGATCTGGTTGATTGTCATACCGGTTCCTTCCGGTTCATCGACACAATAGGTCGTCGGTTCAAACTCGTAGCCAGGCAGCGGGATTCGTCGGCGTTTCTCGTCTGCGTAAATTCTGTCGGCGTCCAAAGGCAACCCGCTGGTCCACAGTGCCCCCCAAGCACCCGCGAGGGAATCGACCGCAGCCAACTTCAACATAAGGCTAGCAGTGACAGCATGACGCTGTTCGAGGGGCAGCCCCCTTGCGAGCGATGCGAGGGTTGATCCCGGGCCGGCTTCCAGAAAGACCAGACCGCGGGCGTCATCGTTAAGCGTTGTAAGCGCGGCCAGGAAGTCTACCGGCTGCGCCAGCTGCCGCGCCCAGTAGGACGGACTGACCGCATCAGTATCGCTTAGACGCTCACCAGTTACCGTCGAAATGATCGGCACCACCGGGGGCGCTGTTCGCACGCCGCAGAGGTATTCCTCCAGCTCATCAGAAGCCGCTTTCATCATCGTAGAATGAAAGGCATGAGAGGTATTGAGTATCTGGCATGCCGTCCCGCGCTGCTTCAAAGACGTGGCAAACCCCTCAACGTCAGGCGTCTTGCCGGCCACCACAATGCTGCGAGGTCCGTTTACGGCCGCCAGCGAGAGTTCGGGCGGCAGTTGCTCGGAAAGGTCCGAGAAACTGGATCGAACAGCCAACATCGACCCAGGTTCCTGCGCTTGCATGAGCTCCCCGCGACGGCAGACGATCTCCATTGCGACTTCGGGAGACCACATGCCGCTGACACATCCGGCGGCAAACTCCCCGATGCTGTGCCCGATCAGTGCTGCCGGCTCCAGTCCGTGATTGACCCAGTAGTTTCCCAGGGCCCAGGAGACAGCAAATAGCGCGGGCTGGGCGAGTTCGGTCTGACGAAGCTTATCCTGAGCCAGATGATCTTCAGGGTCGGCATGAAACAACAGCTCTGTCAGGATTGCTTCTCGTTCACCAGCTGCAGCGAGCACCCGTCTGACGTCCTCTCCCACCGATTCCAGCTGGCCGACGAACCCTGCTGCCATGCCGGGTTGCTGGGCACCCTGTCCCGGAAACATGAACACACAATCCGTCGCGGCTCCCCCCTCGGCGGCAATCCACGCTGATCCGGGATTGCTCTTGAGAGCTCTTTCAGCGGCAACATCCGGCCAGCCTTCGGGAGAGCCGAGCAGCGCGCCACGAAAAGCGTGAGGCTCGCGTGTCTTCAGCACCGTGTAGGCGGCGTCGGCCGTTTCTGCAGCATCCGCTTTGGTCAGGCGGCCTATCATCGCTTTTGCCAGGCGATCGAGGGCTCCCTCGGTTCGTGCGCTGAGGAGCAGCGCAGGAATGCGGGAAAGCCTGTCCGACTCCCGGTATTCGGGCCACTCCTGGAGCAGAACATGGGCGTTGGTACCACCTACGCCAAACGAACTGACGGCACCTCTCCTGGCCATCCCGTTAGGTAAATCCCACGCCTGAGACTGACTGTTCACGGCGAATCGCGTTCCTTCGAGACCAAGGTTTGGATTCGGTTTAACGTAGTTTTGGACACCCGGGATTGTCGCGTGCCGAAGCGAGAGCGCCATTTTGATCAGGCTGGCTGTACCCGCGGCATGAATCAGGTGGCCGATATTTCCCTTGATCGAACCCAAAAAGCACGGCACCTCGCCGCGGCCATAAACCTCTTTCAGGGCAGCCACCTCGACCGGATCACCCAGGGGGGTTGCGGTGCCGTGAGCTTCGATATGGGTGACGGATTCCGGCTCAACATCCGCTACGCCCAGCGCGAGACGCAGCGCATCAGCCTGCCCACCGACGCTCGGTGCGGTGAAGCTGACTTTGCTGTTTCCGTCGTTGTTGATTCCCGCGCCCAGGATGACCCCATGAATCGTGTCGCCGCTGTTCTGTGCGTCTTCCAACCGCTTGAGCAAGACCACGGCGGCACCTTCGTTGAAGGTTGTTCCGCTCGCCTCGGCATCAAATGGCCTGGTTCGTCCATCCCTGGAAAGCATCCCACCTTCGTTGTAAAGGTAGCCGCGATTCGAGGGCGGATTTAGCGATACGCCTCCTGCAACCACACAGTCGCTTTCGAAGTTCAGTAGGCTGCTGACTCCCTGGCACACCCCGACGAGCCCCGTGGAGCAGGCGGTCAACAGATTGATACAGGGGCCTCGAAAATTGAAAAGATACGCCAACCGAGTCGCTGGGAAGTCATGTTCATTGGCTATCGAAGAATTCAGCTCACCGAATCGCTTAACGAGCTGCTGGCCTGAAGGAGAGCTGAGATAATCAGACTGGTAGCGATTCCAGTTCGAGCCCACAAACACACCGACGCGATCATCAACGCGTCGTATGTTGATACCCGCGTTTTCAAAGAGATGCCAGGTCAGTTGAATCAAAACCCGATGCTGCGGATCCATGATGCGGGCTTCCATCGGGGAAATTCCAAAGAACTCTGCATCGAATTCCATTGCGCCATCGACGATGCCACGGGCAGGAACGTAGTTACCGTCAGACGTTATCGCGCGATCTATCGGATGAATCTCGGACTCTGTAAATAGCCGCACCCCGTCGACTCCCTCGAGCAAATCTTGCCAGAGTTCTTCCACGCTGCTGGCACCCGGGAATCGTCCGGCCATACCGACAATTGCCACCGCATCTTCTACGGCGAACTGAGAGTCATTCATGAGGTAGTTGTCCTTCCGCGCCGCCGGCGTCGCGATGCTCGAGCTGCCGCCGCTCGCTGACCTGCATCCTCGGGTTGGGCCTGCCGCGTCTCACCAATGAACGCCGCCATCTGGCGGATCGTGGGAAACTCAAATACGCGAGTCACCGATACCTCCCTGCCCGCGAGCTTTGTAAGTTGCTGAGCGAGTTCAAGCGTCTGAAGGGATGTGCCACCAGCGTCAAAAAAGTTTCGATCTGGGTCCCCAAGCTCGCCGGCAGGCAGAAAGCGTGCCCAGGCGCTGCCCACCAATTTCTGAGCCTCATCGCCAAACGCAGGCCCGTTGTTCGTCTCGTTAATTTCGGATTCGTAGGGGTTTGGCAACCGATCCTCGTCCAGTTTTCCCGTCGCCCCCAGCGGAAAGCTGTTCATATGAATGAACTGAGCCGGCACGATAGGCTCGGGAAGTCGCTCCGCGAGAAAGCTCCTGAGGCCCTTTTGGGGGACTTCGGCAAGATAGTAGGCGACGAGCTGCTTTTCGTGCTGCCGATCAAGCTTGATTCGGACACGGGCATCCGAGACACCGGGATGCGCCAGCAGGTGACTCTCCAGGTCTCCCGGCTCCACGCGATGCCCCCGAACCTTCAATTGACCGTCATTGCGGCCCTCGAAGAAAAAACAGCCGTGGGCATCTTGCCTGGCGAGATCCCCGGTGCGGTAGTAAAGCCGGCCATCCATCTCAACAAATCGTTCTCCCGTCTCTTCGGGCCGATTCCAGTAACCAGCCGCAACACCCGACCCGCTGGCAAACAGCTCGCCGATTTCACCGTCCAAGACGTCGTTCCCGTCTCGCAGCAGCCTTACGCCTGTTTTCGGCAATGCCTGCCCGATAGCCATCGGCCCGGCGGGGTCGAGGTCCCGGGGCACCACATAAGCAGTAGTAAATACGGTGTTTTCGGTCGGCCCGTAACCGTTAATGATTCTGATACCGGCGTTTTGTGCATATACGTTGAGGCAATGCTGGGCGGCGAGTGCCTCTCCGCCGACGAAGAGCCGATCTAGACCCGCAAAGCACTCGGGCGCCAGCGCGGCAAACTGATGAAACAGCGATGTCGTCAGGAATACCGTTTCTACGCCATGAGTCATAATGATTCGGCCGAGTTCACCGGGTTGCGGGATATTTTCAGGCGGATACAGGACACAGGTTCCACCGCACGCGAGGGCGCCATACAGCTCGAACAATGAAGCATCGAAGGTCGGTGCTGAAATCTGGAGGGTTTTGGTGGAACCGTCGAAATCGCCGTAGTGTGATGGATCAAATAGCCGGCTGATTCCGGCGTGGGTTATCCGGACACCTTTCGGTCTGCCAGTGCTGCCCGAGGTAAACATCAGGCATGCGGTCGACTCGTCTGCCAAGCCGTGGTCAGGAGGAAAACCCTGGTTGTCGATAGTTGACTGTAAGGCCTCGGATAGCCTCACCAGCTTCTGATCCTGTGCAGGCAGGTCCAAGCCCTCGTCAACGAGGCAAACGGCATCCTTGCAATCATCGAGCATGACTCGAATCTTCGCCTCGGGATAGCGAGGGTCAATCGGCAGGTACGCTGCGCCGGTCGCGAGCACCCCCAACCACCCGGCAACGGCCCTAGGCGACCGGTGTGCGAGAACCGGAACGACGTTCCCGCCGGAAACCCCAAGATTTTGAAGTGCGGAACCGACGGCGCTTGCATCGCGGGCGAGTTCCGCGTACGACAGCTGCAGGCCTGTCGAGGCGTCCACCAACGCGATCCGATCCCCCTGTCGGGCGACAAGGTCGGAAAAGCGTCTCCAGAGATGGTTTGCGCCGGACTCCCCTGCAGCCACTGGCATTTCCTTGGACTTCATGGCCAATTACCCAAACTTAAATTTTAGCAACGGGCTCAGCAGCGGTCGCATAAACTTTTGTAACTTGGCCAAAAGAAAGGGACATCGCCTCTAGCTCCAGAAACGGCGACCGCCGTTACAAAAACGCAATACCGTTCGTTTTCCCTCGGTGGCAAATGCAAAAAAGTGTCGGAAAGCAGGGTGAGCGCCGCCCATAACGACTTGTTGTGTCATTATAGCGGGCTAGGGAGACTTCTGATTCCAGGAGTCAGGCTTACCATAAGAACTCATTTGCCGCATGGACCACGCATTCTTTGGCCAACGCCAACATTTGTTCGGCACATTCCATCCAGCAGCTGGCCAAACCCGAGATCGAGCCGTGCTGATTGTCGCGCCGCCCTTCGGAGACAATCTGCGGAGTCATTGGACCCTCAATAAAACGGCAAGCAAACTGGCAGAAGCGGGAATCGACGTACTTCGTGTCGACTTGTCGGCATGCGGGAACGCGCCTGGCGACCTGAGTGAAGTTACCTGCGAAACGTGGATCGCGGACTGCCAGGAAGCGCTCCGAGAACTAAACGACTTGTCTGGATCCACCAGAACACTCACCTTTGGGGTGCGATTTTCTGCCGCTTTGATGCTTGCCGCGCTGGACAGGGCTGGTAGCCGTTCCGAAAGCATTGCCTGGGACCCAGTCTGGGGCGGACAACAGTATTTGGAAGAGCTTCGGGCGACCGAATTCGGGCCACCGTCGGAAGGCGTACTCGCGGGTCACGCTGTTTCTGCAGAGTTGGTATCCAGCTTCGCCGACTTCACGATTGAACCTGCTGATGCCGAGAACACGTTCGTTATTGCTACAACCAACTCTTTCCTGGGCGCGAGCGTTGCTAAGGTCGACGTCGACTGTGAATGGGCCCTAGCGGATCTGAAGATGATCTACGGTCACGACGTTATTAGCACCGTCGTAGATTGGTGTGGGCGATCATGAAACCCGAAGTTCATCGGTTTGGCAAACACAGGGAATTACTAGGTTTTTCTCAAATCCCGGACAATCACAACGGCACAGCGCTGATTTTTCTCAATTCCGGGCTGCTCCCATCGATGGGCCCCTTTCGGCTTTTCCTCGAGTATGCGAATGAAATGGCCGAGAAAGGTTTTGTCACCGTGCGCTTCGATCAGTCTGGCAAAGGCGACAGCTACCGAAGAGACATGGACCGACCCGAGGCGAATTCGCTGGACTTTCAGGCCGTCCAAGAGCTGCTGAATTCTGCGAAAATCGAGCGTTTCGTATTGATCGGGTTGTGTTCGGGCGCCGACGACGCAACCCAGATCGCCGAGCAATTTCCCTGTATCGATGCTGTTGTACTGCTGGACGGGTTCGCCAAAAAGACCAGGGCATACCAATTGCGGTACTACCTACCCAGAGTTCTCCGAGTAGCCCCGCTAGTAAGAGGCCTATTGCGAAAATTCAGGCCCTCCGGATCAGGTGACGGGATGCTGACGCCCGTGTCGTTGCGCAATTGGGAGAGCGACGACCAAATGGTCACGCGGTACCAAAACCTTCTGGACCGAGGGGTTAAGATGCTAGCAATCTTCACGGGTGGCATCGAACGATACTACAACCATGAAGGGCAGTTGGGGGCGGTCCTTGGGACGCCTGATCATCTGACCGAGATTTTTCAGCCGGCTGTTGAACATATTTATCCGACACCCGACCAACGCAGCTGGCTGAAAAGGACCGTCACAGATTGGCTAGAGAAACTCACCCTCTAAAGCCGGGATGATTCAATCCCTTTCGGCGGCGAAAAAAGCGGCATAGCTTATACGCCGTCGCTATCGCCGAGACTGACAAACCAGCCATCTGGCTGCTCAAGAGTCTGGTAGTCAGGATTGCCGACCTTGACAAAGAATCGACTGTCCTCACCCCGGCGCAAAAAGCCGAGACTGCGCAAAACGTGAGCTGAGCGTGGATCGTTGACAGTGGTTTGCACCATGTGGACTGGCGTCCGCACCATCTCTTGGATAACCACACGCAAGATTGCAGCAAAAGTGGACTGTCCCTGGTCGTCATTGCTGTAGTCCCAATCCATGATCAGCCCTCGTTTTGAAGCGTTTCCGGTACCAGCAACCTTTGCAACGACGTAGGCGTCCAACACCCCTCTCGTCTCGACACCAAAAAACCTGTAGCTGCGGCCTGATGACGGACTATAACGCCATTCCAAATATGGACCCGATCGGACAAGGGCTTTTTTGCCCAGGCGGTTGCGTGCTGCCGGCGGCATTTTTGACACCAACTCATCAATTTGACCGTAGCGCGACACCCTTGGGTCATCGCTTGCTGATCGCAGGCGAAACGCCTGCCAGGATCGAAACAGCCAATCAGCGAACGGGGCGAGCGGCCAAAGAGGCGCCGCAACGGAGTGTTTTTTCAACAGCAGGTGCATTGGACCAAGCGGCAACTTGTAGTCCTGGCGGATAGGTAAACCCGTAAACAGCTTTTTCAGCATTGACAGGGAGTTGGTGTTCCCGCCGATGCATATGACGACATCATGTCGATCCATTTGCACCATATTCATCCAGGCGCCGATACCGCCACCATCAAATCGGGGTTTGACAATCGCGTCCGCGCATTTCACACCCTCGGCAATGTGTTCACCGACTCTGACGCTGCAGGGTTCGGTACCCAGCGCCGCAATGATCTCCCCTTCGTGACGAAGGCACAGCAGGGTGGACTTGTCTGCGTCTTTCGAGAAATACCGCCAGTACAGGTAATCCTCGTCACCAGGAGAAATGTCTGCTCCAAATACCTCGGTGCGCAGAGCGGAAACTTCCGCGATCTCCTTTTTCTGGCATGGGCCAAACGCAGCATCCAGATCATCGATCGAAACCCCAAGGCTTCGCGCCAGGACACGCGTAAATGCAGGTAAGCGATTGCTCAAGCGGAGGGTTCGGAGATCAGGTTGTTGGATTTCAGCAGGTCGATGAAATCTGCGCCCGTCTTCATGGCGCTTAAGTCTTCTTCGGTCACGGTCAATCCGAACCTTTCATCCATTTCCGCCATGATCATGAGTGCCCCCATGGAGTCCCAACCTTCGAGCGACTCCAGAGGAGTATCAGGCTGCAACGACGACGGCTCTTCCGCCAGCAAATCTGCAATTAAATCAAGTGTTTGACGAACCGATAGCTGCTCATTTTCCGTCAAGGCTTGTCCCTCGTAGCCATATTCTCTAACTCGGTTTTCCCGTTTCTAGTTCGCAATGGTGGAACTGGGTGTTTTTTTCAATCGTCAGACAGGCCGATCCCCACGATAACCCGACACCATACCCCAGCATCATAATCCGCTGCCCCACGACCCCATCTTGAGCCCCTGCTGCATGATGGGTGAGCGCCAACGGCACCGAAGGCCCACCGCTGTTGCCGTACTTATCCAGCACTACGGGAATTCGATCGGCCGGTAGCCCGCACTTTTTCGCGATGTGGCGCATGATAAACCGATTGGACTGGTGGAATACGTAGGCATCCACATCGTCGACTTCCAGTGACAGCAACGCCAGGGTTGCCTCGATCAGCGCGGGCACTTCCTTCACGGTAAAGTTGAAGAGATTTCCCCCATTCATGTGCACGTAGTTGTCTCGATCATCCGCCGCCTTGCGTTCCCTGAAGCCACCGGCCGGAATGATGAGGTCATCGTAGCCGGAGCCATCAGAGAAAAGACAAAATCCCCACGGTGTGTCAGCTTCACTGCGCTCGAGGGCTGTTGCTGAGCCAGCGTCCCCAAACAGGAGAAACGTTGATCGGTCTTCCGGGTGTGTAAAGCGACTCGGCGTTTCGCCGTGCAGCACCAGCACACGTTTCGCACTACCGCTGGATATCATCATTGAACCCAACCACAGTCCGTAAGGGTAACCAGAGCACCCGAGACCTACGTCAAAAGCCGCGCAGCCTGGCCGCAGTTTGAGGTCGCGGTGGAGCAAAGAACTGGTACTGGGTAGAAAGTAGTCTGGCGTTTGCGTGACAAAAATTAGACCGTCAATCGAGTCGGATGACCAGCCCAAGCCCCCAAGGAGCTCGTTTGCAGCCGCTAGGCATAGGTCGGACGAACAGACGTCGTCGGTGGCAACTCGACGCTGTTCGACTCCGGCCATGGCCACCACTTTCTTGACTTCCTTGGGGTCGATACTTTGTGTGTCCTCACGGTTGTCAAAGACACTTGCTGGAACACATGAAGAAACACCTGCCAGATTAATTCCCTGTAATACTGCTTCAGCCAATGCCTTCTCCCTGACAAGACTTCAACGGGTCCAATCGCCAACGCGAAGTCTTTCCGTTAACCAGTTTCCACATCTTCAATGAGCCTTGCACCTAGATGAAGATATCGCGTGGTGCGACGCTTGTTTCTGATATCAGCATAGACCAAGTCAGTCTGCTGCGAGGTCAAACCGATTGCCGCACCCAGTTCCGCAGCCGGAACGCCGTGATTTATGCCCCAAAGTGCGAGGTCCATCTTTTGGTAGGGCAGCGCAAAGTAAAACTCATCCTGACCCTGAGACAAGCTGTAGGTGTCGGTGGTTGGGACAGCACCACAGATATCTTGTGGCAAGCCAAGATGTTTCGCCAGACCATACACCTGAGTCTTATAGAGATGAGCAATCGGCTTAAGGTCAGCAAGGCCATCGCCGCCTTTAACGAAAAACCCCTGATCGTACTCAAGCCGATTAGGCGTCCCAACAACCGCGTAGTTCAAGCGGTCTGCATGAAAGTACTCGAGCGTCTTGCGAATACGCTGTTTGAAGTTTGTCGCCGCGACGATGGTCAGGTACTGCTTCAGAGGCAGCCTAACCTCGTGTCGCTGTTGCTGCACGTCCTCAACGACGAGCACAAAGTGGTTCACCTTTCCTTCAATGCCGCCGGCAATCACAATCTTGGACTTCCAGCCCTCATTGTAGTTCGGAAAAAGTTCCTTGATGGCCTGATCGCGGCTCTCGTAGCAGCCGATAGACTCCAGCGTTGGCGCAATGTCCTTTACGGTAAATTCGATGCCGAGATGATCGGCCAGCATTCGACCCCGACGCGTACTCTCAGAGGAAGAGTCGCGTTCAGGCATCAGCAGTCCAAAGACACGCTTCGCTCCGATGGCGTGAACCGCCAGCGCGGCGCTCACGGAACTGTCAATGCCTCCCGAAATTGCCACAACCAGCCCCCGCCGATGGAGGTCGGACCGCAACGTCTGACGAATTCGTTCGCGGCACCTTTGGAGCTCAGCGTCAAAATCCAGATCCATGGCATCGGCGAGCGTTAAGGTCTCAGAGGTCACGGGCAAGATCCTGCGTTAACTGGTGATAACGGATTTTTCCGGACTCGGTTTTCGGCAGCGCTTCCATCCAGCTAACGCTCCGTGGAACCTTGAACGGGCTGAGTTTGTCGGCACAGTGGCGCATGAGCCGTCGGGTCAGGGCCGGCTCTGACTCATCTGCGCAGGTAGACTTGACGCAGCACGCGAGGAGTCGGCTGCCAAGAAGGTCATCCGGGGTCCCCACTATCGCCGCCTCAGCGACGAACGGCAAATCCGACAACACTTCTTCAATTTCTTCTGGATGGATTCGATAGGAGCCTGACTTGAGCTGGCGCCCCAGGCGCCCAACAATATAGACGAAGCCCCCAGCGTCAATCCGCGCAAGATCTCCGGTGTGAAGCCAGCCATCACGAAGCGCGTGCGCCGTCGCGGCCGGATTGCGCCAGTAGCCCTGCATGATGTTGGGGCCTCGGGCCAGCAGCTCTCCGACGCCGTCTTCCTCGGTCGGGGACGAAATGCTCAGTTCGACTCCGGGCAAAGCGCGACCGACAGAGTCTGGGCGCTGCGAGACGAGCCTGGGGTCCAGATATGTTAACCGGGCAGCAGCTTCAGTCTGACCGTACATCAAAAACAGTTGACTTTGCGGACAGGATTTCGCGACGGCCTGGGTGAGAGCAACGGGCATCGGGCCACCCGCCTGAGTCAGATACCGAAGATGCCCCGCCGCCTCCGCGAAGGGTGTCTTCTCAAGCAGCGTCTGAAACAGCGAAGGGACGCCGGAGAGCCCGGTGATTGACGGATCAGAGAACTCCTCCGCCATGAGCGCAGGAAACGCGACCGAATGCGCAATATGAACGCTGGCGCCAGCGACAATGTGAGACTGAAGCACCGAGTTACCATAGCTGTATTGAAACGGCAGAGCACAGTATGCGCGATCCGCTGGGCTCAATTCGAGGTATTCGGCAATCGCCCTCGCGTTAAAATATAGAGCGCGATGAGAAAGCATAACGCCCTTGGGATCAGCGGTGGTCCCCGAAGTAAACAGCATCATTGCCGTCGCTTCGGCAGCCGGAGCGGGTGTCTGCCGCGTCAATGCCGGTAAATCCCCTCCGAACTCTCTCGGTGCGGCGACGACCGAGTGAACATTGCCGCCTGCGGACGCTGCCGAGCCATCCTCAACAACCACGAGGCGAGCGTCCGTATGCGCAACCACGTGGCTCGTTTCGCTCGCGGTAGACCGAGGATTCAGCGGCACGGCAATAGCGCTCGCGGCCCAGATGCCGTAAAGCGAGGCGATATAGTCAACCGAGTTTGACAGGAGCAGAACAACCCGGTCCCCCGGAACGACCCCGCGCTGCACCAAACCCTGCGCGAAACTCAGTGCCCGGTCCGCGAGCTGTCGGTAGCTGATGACATCCTCACCGTCCCTGGCAGCGGTCGCCGCAGGCCTTTGATTCGCGTGTTCCAGCAGTTGAATTACGAGCGTGCCCATCAGGCGTCAGAGGACTTTTGCTCCAGGTATTTCAGCAGGTTTCCGATGGAGTCCAAATTGTCCGGTGTCATCTCGTCATCCTCGACCTTGACGCCAAACTGATCCTTTAGAAATTCTGTCAGCTCCAGTATTCCCATACTGTCGAGGATGCCGCGATCAAGAAAGGAATCGTCGTCCGCAAGTTCGGCGTCATCGTCGGTAAACAGATAGTTTTCCAGAATAAAGGTTCGCAACGCTGTGCGAGTGTCAGCGGTCGTAAGGCTATCTTGAACGGACATTGACGTCTTGCTCTCTTCCGATTTCCACAAAATTCTGGTGTGCTGCATGGGTCGACATTATGCCCATCAACGACTGAGAGTCGTTAACGGTCAGTTTTCTGCCAGATTGAGCCTTTGCGCGTAAAAAGCCAACCTTTCTGGGGTCGAACACGCCACATCGGCTGACGGCCTCGGGCCCGAGAAGCTCCTCCACGACCTCACCCAAACCCGTTTCCGCAGACACATCGATGTCAGGCGCTCGATAGGGCTGCTTCGGTCTCGAGAGAATCTCCCCTGGCAGATGTTCGGCCATACACTTTTTGAGCAGGTATTTCTCATTCATGACCTTCATTTTCAGGTTCGGGTGGACGCGGTTGCTGAATTCAATCAGGCGATGATCCAGGAACGGGAAACGGCCCTCGACGGAATTCATCATCAGCATGCGGTCGCCCTGTGAACTCAAAAGGTAGCCTGACATCAGCATTTTTGCTTCGACGTACTGCGCCTGGTTGAACGGGTGCAAGCGGTTCAAGGCATTGTGATATTTGTCCAACAGTCGGTTTGATGCTGGCGCTGCTGCTTGTGTCGCTGCCGCAAACTCGTCGCTGTAGAACTGTTTGATTCTCGACGTTGTAGCCCAGCGCGGCAAATGCGAGTAGCGTGGATCGTCGACGGCGGTGAGCCCCCCACCAAAGAACCGTTTCAGGTAGTCGGCAGCGCCTGACTTGGGCAGGTCGAGATATGGGTAAAGTCGCTTGAGGATCAAAGGACGAAATGACGATTCGGGAAATTTGGCCCAAAACCGACGAGCCTTGCCCTCCTTGAAAATGTCGTACCCACCCAGGGTCTCATCGGCCCCCTCACCCGTCAGCACAACCTTAAACCCCTGCTCCCGAACAAATTTCGACAGCAGACCCATGGCTATTGGCGCGGTGCGTAGTACCGGCATTTCGATATGCCGCATTGATGCCATGAATGCACTTGCAATATCTCGTTGCGTCACTCGAATCTCATGGTGCGTGACTTTCAACGCACGAACGAGCCGCTGTTGATAAACCGATTCGTCGAAGGTTTGGTCTGAAAAACTGAGGGAAAAGGTACTCAGCCGCTCCCCGGCGTGGCGCCCCGCAAGCTGTACCAGGGCCGACGAGTCCAGCCCGCCGGATAGATACGCGCCCACGGGAACATCGGATCGCAGTCTTAAGGCTGTTGCATCACTGAGCAGGGCCTCCAGTTCCTGGAGGAGCATGGGTTCATCGCGTTCAAAGTCTTCGTTGTGTTCAGGAAACGTCCAGTCCCAGTACTTTCGCACCGACAGCCCTTTCTCATCGGCGACAGCAATGTGACCCGGCTCCAACTCCACCACACCCTCCAGCAGTGTGCGGGGGGCAATGGCGGTCCAGAAGGTAAAAACTTCGTCCAAGGCTTCGGGGCAAATCGATGGCGAGGACTCCATCGCGGGCAACAATGCCTTCAGTTCGCTGGCAAAGATCAGCCGGTCGGATTCCTCCCGATAGTACAGTGGACAGATTCCAACCCGGTCGCGCGCCATAACAAGGCGCTTTTCCCTGTGATCCCACAGGACAATCGAAAATTGACCGTTCAGATGCTCTACGAAACTCGTGCCGTGACGAGCGTACATTTGCGCCACAACCTCTGTGTCCGATTGCGTCCTGAATTCGTAGCCTCGTTTCAGGAGATCAGCCCGCAGCTCAAGGTAGTTGAAGATTTCGCCGTTAAAAACCAATGAAACCGTGTGTTCCGCGTTGGTCATCGGCTGTGATCCCCCCGCAATATCCAGAATACTCAGGCGCCGGTGACCGAGCCCCACCTGATGATTACGATATGATCCGCCGGCGTCCGGGCCGCGATGGACCAGAGAATCCATCATTACCTCGATGAGCTTGGAGTCAGGACCCAGACGCCTGGAACGATCTGCGTAAAAAACGCCTGCAAAGCCGCACATTGCGTGTCCGATTCCTCATAACATTTCGCTGCTACGAACTCCGCAGCACCGGCCAGGCGACAGGTCACGCGGACGCAGCAGGCCTTTCGCTTCCCGGCCAACTTCGCCCGGTACCGCGAGATTATCCCCACAATCTCCATCTTTGGACATAGAGCCTAACCGGATGGGCGCGGACTTCTTTCCAGCCTCATGGATTTTACGTCTCCCGCAGACCAAAGATGAAGACCGGGAATCAAAGGTTCACAAAGCGATTTGAGACGCTATGCTTCCCCTTTTGCCGGCGCGGCGGTCGAGCCGTGCAAGAGACCCGAGAGGCAAACGAACCGTTATGTACAAGCGCCCAGGAGGCCATGGCTCGAATCGCTTCAAAACTCAGGCTTCGGGGCACCTTGCTGCCGGGGCCGGTTGCCAGGCCGAAATGCACGTCAAGCCGTATCTGGCCTGGCAGCGATGATGGCCCGGCCTCGCGACATCATCTACGTAGGCAATCCATTCCAGGCCGACAACCGGACCAGCAGCCATCACATTGCAAGACACCTTTCTAAAAGCCATCGACTGATTTATCTGGAGGCCGGAGGGCTCCGGGCCCCCAGGGCAAGCAGGTCGGACCTCGCAAAAATCGTCCGACGGGTTCAGCTTTTATTCACGCCCATTCAGGAGGTCGAACCCAACATTTTTGTCAAATCGATTTTTGCACTTCCCTTCGGGAGCCATCCGCTCATCGGCGCGGTCAACCGGAAAATTCAGCGTTTGACAATACGCCGCTTGTTTCGAAGTTTCGCACTCCATAACCCGATAATCTGGTGTGTATCACCGGCGCTGATCAATGTCGTCAAAGACGTCGACCGAAGCCTGCTTGTTTACTATTGCGTCGATGATTTCAGCAGTTTCCCCGATGTGGACGTATCGCTGATCCTCGACCTCGACCAACAGCTCACGACACTCTCTGACATCGTGTTTACGCCTTCGAAGCCCCTCTTTGACGTGAAGAAAGGACAGGCAAAGAGGTGTCGGCTCAGCCCGCATGGGGTGGATCTCAAGCATTTTGGTCGCGCGCGGAGCGCCCCGGCTGTGTGTCCGGAGCCTATATCGGGTCTTCCTCAGCAACCCATTGTAGGATTCTGGGGATTGATCGAAGACTGGATTGACCTCGAACTGGTGTTCTTTCTGGCGCGAGAGCTAGCGGACGTCATATTTCTCATGATCGGTCGTGTAGCTGTAGAAATTCCCGAGGGCCAGATACCTGACAATGTGCGGTTTATCGGCCAGATACCGTACGAACAGTTGCCGGAATATGCGTATTACTTCACGGTCGCAATCATTCCCTACAAGCTCAACAAACAGGTTTACAACGCGAATCCGCTAAAGCTGCGTGAATACCTGGCAACCGGAAAGCCGCTGGTCTCCGTATCGACTCCGGAGACTGAACGATACCGGGATGTTGTAGCGCTCGCCGATGGGTATGAGGAGTTCCTGGAAATGCTCAACCGAGAACTGGACGGGGAATCGCACGCCACTCCTGAAGCACGACTCAGGTCTGTCGAGAATGAAAGCTGGTCAGCACGGTATGAAGTAATCTGGGAAACCGTGGAAACCCTGCTTGCAGACAAGGAAGTATCATGACTTCGTTTGGTTGGCCGTCGAAACGAGACGGCGTCTCACGCCACGCATTTGAAAGATTTCCAAGGAGAGCGACGTGTCGATAGCGCAATCCCAAGTCAACCAGCTTGTCGGGTTCCTGGAAAAGTATGGCCTGCTGCTCGTCCTTACCCTTTACCTGATTTTTCAGTTTTTCCATCTTGGCCATCGCTGGGTGGACGACGAGTCCTGGTATCTGATGCCGCTGCCAATGATCTTCGAGGAGGGCAGCTTCCGGATTCCGACGGTTCCGGGAGACGACGTGTTTTGGCCGCAGCCGCCGCTGCTTACCTACCTTGAAGCGGGATTCAGCAAGGTTGTTCCGCTTACTTCTTACTCTGCTCGACTGATTCCGTTGACATTCGGGGTGCTGCTGTTGATCGGCACGTACACACTATGTCGCCGGGAGTTTGGCTGGCTGGTCGCGGTAATCGGAACCTTTTTTGTTGCCGCCGACAATATTCTGTTTCTAACGGCGCGCACCGTGAGACCCGATATTATGGTCGCAGCCTTCCAGGTCTTCGCGATCATGGGATTTCTGCGCTACCGGGAAGGACAAGAAGGAAGGCTGGGCTGGCTCAGCTTTTCAGCGCTGATGGCGGGCCTCGCTGTTTGCAGCCACCCGAATGGCCTGCTGGTTCCGCTGTCCCTCCTGATTTGTACCTTTTTGTTGGTGACCCACTGGCCGGAGCGAATTCGTTGCGCGCTCATCTGGGGCACCGCTCTTGCGTTGTCCTTGCTTCCTTTTGCCATCTGGATGCTGGTGCTCGACTACGAAAACGAGTTTCAAAACGTGATCAGTCATTGGACCGGCAGGCACGGACGATTTGCCGATACGCCGGAGAGCGGAGGTCTCATCGCACAAGCCGGAGCGTTGATCAGCGCTGAGTTCCGAGGCCGCTATTCCGACTTCATCCAATGGCCCTACCGCATCCACATCGGCGTGGCGGCGCTGTTGGGCATCCTGGCCAGTCTGTTCAGCAAAAACCGTGTTGTGATGACAATTTCGGTCATCGCGATAGCTCACCTGCTGTTCTACATCTTCGTCAACAATTCGAACAACAGTATTCGCTACCTGGCATCGATGACGCCGCTGCTGGCGATCCTCTACGCGTACTGGATAGCAGGACTGTTCGGCACTGGCGCACCATTAAAAGCCATCGCAGGGCTGCTTCTGATCGTTGTGATCGGCGGCAGCCAATTCGGTGGAAATATGCTCTACCACTGGAAATACCGTCAGGCCGACTACACGGCGGTTGTCGACGAACTCCGTCGCCAGATTCCTCCAGGTTCCACGGTTTACGGCGGGATGTCGTTCTGGCTGGGCCTTCAGGAGTATGGTTTTGTGCCATACATGCGGACCGACTGGGACCAGGCAATGCAGCGGTATAGACCGACCCACGTCATCATGGACGACTGGGTGATGATGGGCGGTTGGGAAGACGGTGAGTGGAGGCCACTACGCACTCGATTGACTCAGTACCTCGAGCAACATGGTGAGCTGGTGACGAAGGTGGCAAACCCTTTCTACGGCGACCTCAAGCTCTATCGTGTTTCCTACCCTGAATAATCAGATTCCTGCTGGAGAGCGAAAAACGAAACGTTTGCTGAGGACAAATCCCCAGGCAAAAGCGACGACCGTAGCAAATAGTTTGCTGATCATAGGATTCAGGTATTGGCTGAGCAGCACAATGGTTACGTTGGAGAGCGCCAGCGCACCCATCTGAACCAGCAGGAATGCGCCAAGCTGTCTGTGGTGGCTCACTTTCCGCGGAACTGCTCCGAAGGTCCAGTAATTGTTGAGGATGTAGCTCTGTATGACCGCGACGCAGAACGCCAGGGTGTTGGCCAGGAGAAGGTGGATTTCGACGAGATAAAGCAAAACGATGAACACCAGAAAGTCGGTCAGCGTATTGACCACGCCAACAGCACCATAGGCGGCGCCTTGTCGCACCGTTTCGGACTTCATAAGCTCAGGAAACTGGCTCATCAAATCCCTGCACAAAATAGAGTGGGCGCTGTTTGGTCTCGTTGAACACGCGACCAAGGTACTCGCCGATTACGCCAATCGACAGGAGCTGCACGCCGCCCAGGAACAGTACAACGGTCATAAGAGACGGATAGCCGGCCACCGGGTCACCGAAAACGAGCGTCTTATAGATGATGAAAGCTGCGTAGGTGAACGCGCAGATTGCGATTACAAACCCGGCGTAAGTGGCGAGCCTCAGCGGCGCGGTGGTGAAAGACGTAATACCTTCGATCGACAAGTTGATCAGTTTTGGATAGTTCCACTTTGTGAGCCCCGCGAATCTGGGGTCGCGATTGTAGTAAACCGCCGTCTGTGGGAAACCGACAAGCGCAAAGAGACCCTTTAAGAAACGATGCTGTTCGCGCATGGAGCAAAATGCGGTGACGGCCCTTCGGCTCATAAGGCGAAAATCACCGGTGTTGCGGGGGATAGACACCTTATCACCGATGTTTTGCATCAGCTTGTAAAAGGTCGAGGCGGTTGCCTTCTTGATCCACGTTTCCCCTTCGCGCTCGAGGCGGGTTGCGTAAACCACGTCATTACCGGCTTCCCACTGCGCAAGCAGCTCGGGTATCAGCTCAGGCGGATCCTGGAGATCAGCGTCAATCGGAATGACCGCTTCTCCCTTCGCATGGTCGATCCCGGCGGTCAACGCAATCTCCTTGCCAAAATTCCGACTGAGCTCGACGATGCCAACTCGCCCGTCCTGCTTCTTCAACGCTCGAAGTTTTTTGATGGTGTCGTCGGTGCTCCCGTCGTTGACGAAAACAAGCTCGGAACGGTACGACAAACCGTCAAGAACCTTCGCAATTCGCCGATAAAACTCGTCGATAACCTCCTGTTCGTTGTAGGCGGGGATGACGATACTGATCAGATTGGTGTCCAACATCGGGTTTTGTGATTGAGTCATCGAAATAGTTGTGTGAAGGATGTTAAGTATGGAACGTTAAAAGTTAACTTTTTGCTCATGCTGGCGGTCTATCGTTTGAAAACTGTAGATCCTTATCGCCAAATAAGCCACAGGACTGTCTGTTAACCATGTTTTCCGATTTGAAAGGTGTTTCAGCGGCGATCTTTGCCGTCGCGTTAGCCATTACTGGTAGCGTAAGCGGGGCAACGCAGGTTCAGCTGGTGCCCAATCCGAATTTTTCCATGGGCAGCGACGAGCTGGTAACGCTCGGACTGCCTGTGGCACCGTGCGAGGCTCCCAACGCCAGCCAAATCAGGCTCCTTCGTCCGAACGGCAGCGAGGTCCCGGTCTTCGCCAATGCGCTGCTCAGCTGGCACTTCAAAACAGATGAGTGCGCCGGCAGCGTAAGGGCAGCTAAGATTCAGTTCCGAGCGGATATGACCTCGGGACCTCTGACCTATCGGTTCGAGTTCTCGGGTCGGAATACGGCTCAGGACCTGTCTGAAACGCCCATCTCCATCGGCACCGATCCGTCCACCGTAGCGGGAAAGGCCGGGGTCGATGAACCTCGCGTCATTGCGGTCATCGACCGCGACTATCTGTCCGCGAGCGGTCTAATCCCGCCGTACGTTGCGGCCAAAGGCGATCAGTACGACGGCTACACCAATGCGCAATTCGATAACTACTGGCGGGACTTCAGTTTCGACTCCGGGTCAGCGGCCAACTGGCTTTTTGATCGCACCACGACACTCTACAAGTACGCGATGCGAACCGGCCGTGCGGACGCTTACCTGGAAGCCTATCGGAGCTTCCGGTGGTGGTACGCACGTCTCAACCCCAATGGATCGACCAGCAATCCCGATTGCCGGGGGGGCTTCGATTTTGGCGGGAAAAAGTGCGACCAGAAATACACGTACGCGGAACCCATCAAAATGCACCTCGCTTTGACCGGTGACGACAGCCAGTTAGATCTCGACTTCGTCAACGATATCGCCGAAACCGCATGGAATACGTCGGGATTTGGTGCGCAAGGACTTAAATCGCCCTACGTTACGCTGAATCGGAATCTGTCGGAACGGGGAGTGGGGCTCACTTTGCTGACTCAGGTCACAGCCTTTGAGATCACGGGCAACGCTGAAATCCTCGGGCGGATCGGTACCGGAATCGACAACATCTTCGACCATCAGAACACCTTTAACCCCGACGGCTTACCCGTTGACGGGTCGCTTCGGCACTCATGGAGGGGACACGAGGGCGACGACCCGTATCTGGGCCTGCTGAGCAGTCCTGCTGGTTCAGGAAGCACCAGCATCGTGTTGGAAGACGTCGCCGATATTGGTCTTGTCGACACGGGCGCGCCACTGCGATTTTTCCGGGGAGGAGTGATCAATCAAAACATAAACGCAGTTGGACCGGCTACAGACAATGGAAACGGCACCTGGACAATCAACCTGTCGGAGTCGCTGAGCGCTTCCCTGTCGGAAGGATTCAAGGTCCGGTGGTTCCGCGCCGACTTTGACGTGATACCCAGTGATCGGGCATTTTCCCCGTGGATGATCGAAAACGTCACAGACGCCATGTGGCATTCCTATGCGGTCATTCAGGACCCGGCACGCCTCAACAAGATCGAGACCTTTTTTCGCGGTGCCGGCCAGGCCATTGCTTTGTGGGGCATAACGCCACAGTCGCTGAACAGCGGTACCCGGTCGGATCTCGAAATGGCCTATGACCATACCTTCGTGAACACCAGCAGCAACCCCAGAGCCTGGCAGGACGGGTGTAGCTCGACATCGCCGGTGCTTATGTACTTTGGTTCTTCGGTCGCGCCTCCGGTAGCGATTGCCGACATTGCCGGGAGCCATTCCGGCACCGACCAGCACCTTCCAGAGACTATTCTCAGCCTCGCGCTCGCCCGCCACTTCGAAACCGACCCGGAGAAATCCGAGGCGCTGCTGTCACTGATAGAAGATGTCGACAACTGGTTCAGCAGCGGTTGTGTCAACAAGATCGCTGGGAGAAACATTCCCTGGCGAGCCTTTGCCTGGCAGCACCGTTCCAACGCCTGGGGTACGTTCCTGTGGACCCAGGAGGAATCGACCATTGTTTTTAGATCGGGCTTTGAGAATTAGCTGACCCTCGAAGCCCCTGCCCAGCGCAGACTCCTACAGCCATCCAGTTGATCGTCGGCCAGCTACGCTACCTGGCCTATGCCCAGCATGCATGTCCTATCGATTCGGGGAGCCCGCTTGCGATAAAATTTTGCGATCTAAAGCAACCACCGATGCACGTCTGCCGAGATCAGGTCGAGCCAGGTGATTGCGGATTTACGGTCAGGAGCAGGGACAACCGGTGTTTAGCATTATCCGAGCCGACTTTCGTCGTAAACAGAAGATTTTCCAGGGCGACGGCGCACCTTCAGGCCTGCTGCGCATGCTCGTGTCGGATGGCGCCAGCGCAATCATCCTGTTTCGTGCCACTCATGCATGCGGACGCCATGCCGTGACCAAGCCACTGGCGCTTGTCCTGCGCTGGTTCAACAAATTCTTGAATGGCTGTTTCATTGGGGTCGGTGCAGACTTCGGTCCGGGTTTCGTCATCATGCATCCCGAAGGCGTGATCATTAATTCCAAGGTTCGGGCGGGTCGAAACATCACGCTGGAGAGCGGTGTTGTCATCGGCGATGACAAAGGTAGATCGCCGGTGCTTGGCAGCGATATCTACGTTGGCGCCGGCGCAAAAATCATCGGTGAACTTGAGGTTGGGGACAATGTCAAGATTGGCGCGAATGCGGTGGTCACAAAATCTGCTCCCGACGGTTCTACGATGTTGGGAATACCGGCCCGACCCTACGGCGACACCTCAGCATGATGACGGTGGTGTTCTGGCTATCCGCCGGACTGATCATTTACACGTATTTCGGCTATCCGGTCCTCCTGACAATTGCCAGCGCTTTCGTTCAGATGGCGCGCGATCTACGGTTTTTGCTGACCCGTCGAGAGCGTCGGGTCAGCAGAGCCGGCGAACTGCCCTCAGTAACCGTTTTGGTCGCGGCCTACAACGAAGAATCGTGTATCAGCGAACGCGTTGAGAACCTTCTGGCACTGGACTATCCAGAAGACAGGCTCGAAGTGCTGGTCGGGTCAGACGGCAGCACCGATCGCACCGCCGAAATCCTGTCTTCGATTGAAGATCCGCGGTTCAAAAGCCACTGTTTTGATGAAAACCGGGGAAAAATCAGTGTCTTGAATGACCTGATGCTCAAAGCGAGCGGTGACGTTGTCGTCATGACTGACGCTAATACCGTCTATCAACCGGACACGGTAAGAATGCTGGTACGGCATTTTTCCGATGAAGCGATTGGCGCCGTTTGTGGGGAACTGCAGTTGATCGACAAAGCGTCGGGCCAGAACAGAGACGGCGCCTACTGGCGCTACGAACAGGTGCTCAAATTCCATGAATCGCGACTGGGCGCTCTGCTCGGTGCCAATGGCGCGATCTACGCGATTCGACGCATGCTGTACGAGCCGTTGCCCGCCGATACCATAGTGGATGACTTTCAAATCGCGATGAACATCGCCAGGAAAGGACTGACCGTGGTTTACGACCCAGAGTCGGTTGCCAGCGAGCCCGTCGCGCCAGACTTACGCGCGGAGCACGGTCGCCGTGTGCGGATCGGTGCCGGCAACTATCAGTCAATCTCGAGGGTCAGGTGGGCCCTGAACCCGAGAGCGGGCTGGCGTTGGTTTACTTTCGTCAGCCACAAGCTCCTTCGCTGGTTTGTACCGCACCTGATGGTGCTGGCATTGGTGACGAATCTACTGCTCATCGAACTGCCGCGTTACCGTGTCCTTCTCGCTGGCCAGCTTCTTTTTTACGCTCTCGCAATTTATGGGCTCCTGCGTCTTCGCGCAGAAAGGCCGAATGGCTTCCTGGTGTCGCTGGCGTCTTTCTTTCTCGCTATGAATGCGGCCTTACTACAGGGGTTCGTGCGCTTCCTTCGTGCCGACCTCGGTGGCGCGTGGAGCCGAACGCGCCGGTAGTCGGCTCCAGCAACCGAGGTTGAACCCATTTAACACCAGCGGGCAGAGCGGCTTTTGCGCGCGCTAGCCGCCGCAGCCAAGACCTTCGACGCCAGCTAGGCGGGTCAGAGCAAGTTGCTCAGTGCCCTCGGACCCCAGTAGTGACCCGGAGGCTGATTCGCAGTCGAAAAACGTCAGTTCCAGCGTACCCCAGGAATCCAAGGTGACCGCGTCGGGATCGAAATTGTTGAAAACACCACCGGTGGCCTCCAACATGTTTACCGTGACCGCGGTTCCGGGTGCAACTTCGCCCTGGTAGTCGCCTACCAGCCACAGCCGCTCTCCCGAATCACTAAAGCCATAGAAATAGATCAGAAATCGGTCTCTGGCGATAAACTGGATATTGAACCCGCGACCTGAACTGGCCGGGTCGAACCAGGAACCGGTTGCGCCGACCAGGCCCTCGGGGCCGGCTGTGGCTTCGAAAGCGCCCAGATCTATTGGCCCCTCCGCCAGCCTGAACTCAGCGTTTGCGTTGGGGAGACCCGAAGGCTTGGCAGGTGGGTGAAATACGGGCTGCGATTTTGGCGCCTGGATAGCAAATTCCGGTTCGCTTGTGTTGGTCGCAACACCGCTGTTGATCAATGGGCTGTCGGCGGCGGGCCTTAAGTCAAGTCGGGAAAAATTAGAGAATTTCGGATCTGCGGCAATAATTGAGTCGGTGAAGCCATCGGGAATGGAGACGGAACCAGACTCCATCCAATTGTTTTTACCGGCGATTGTTGTGCTCCCGGTGAACCAGTTGGCCTCGGTCTCTCTCACTATTCGAAGCGCACTGGATCCCGCGTTAAAGAACACGTTGTTGCTGGCCTCAAGAGACTCAAGGCCATCAAACAAACGAAAAACGGTAGCCTGCCCACCGCCGGTCCGGATCACCGTGTTGTTCACAAAGCGATAGCGCCCGAAACTCTGACCGGTGGCATCGCCCCCGAGCCGCAGGATCGATCCAAAGTCGCTGGTATGCAGGATCACGTTGCCTACGATGTCCGAGTCCTCACGAGCAAGCGACTCGGTCCATCCATCGGCGACGCCTGCCGGATCCGGGCCGATCAACTCCAGTTCGTGGTAGAAGCCGCTCTCGAGCCAGTTGTAGTAGATTTCGTTTCGCTCCGCCCGACTCTTGATCAGGTTGCCGCCCTCACCGGTCCCAAACTGGCTGTCTGAGACGTAACTGAATTGCAGTCGGAAGACGCTATCGGGGTATCTCACCTGATCGGTAGACATATAGATCGCGTGGCGGCCCCCATTTGCGCCAGCGTTGACTACGGCCGAGTATTCGATTGTTAGCGATCCGGAATCCTGATCCGCGCCGAGAATCCCGTTGCCGGGGCAGTCGTGGACAAAGACACGCCGCAATACAACACCGGTTCCCTGGTGAAAAAAACATCGAAAGCTGCCGCCGGTGATATCGAGGTTTTCAAATTCGATATAGCTTGCCTGGTTGTGAACCGTGTTGACGCCGCCCTCGAATCGCGGGGGTAGCCCGTTGACGTTCACGCCAATAATGCGGGTGGGATGGCCCGGCTCACCACCATGTTGCGACCTGATGCGGGCGCTGCCATAGGTAGTGTTGCCGCGAAGCAACACCGTATCGTCAGGTCCCAGCGTCTCGGCAGCAAGTAACTCGTTCAGGTCTCGAAATGTCGCCCCCGGACCGACCTCATACGTGGCTGCATGACCGATCTCAAGGATTGACGCGCCAAGTAGCAAAACGCAGGCGAACCCTCTTACCATTCCTTGGCCTCTAACTGTCCACAACCCAATGAACCGTTTCATATCCTTTGTGAATTCGTAGTGAACTCAGCCGCCACAATGCCGGCTGAATCAGGTGCGCGAACCCTTTGCGGGTCCCGCGCGAGCACATAACGCAGGTGTCACCTATACCGGCAAATCTGCTGTCGGTAAGAATGCAAACTTTGATGTTTAAGGTTGATCAACTGTGCCACCAATTGGCGAATCCGATATTATTGGTTCGTACAGCCGTCCCAGATGCCCTGAAAGTATGACCGCCACCCGTCGCTCCCCCAGTCGGCGCCACTCCCAGACCGAGACCCAATGAGGAAATCACGACTACTAAGCCGGATTTTCTACTATTCTGGCATGGCAGCGCTAAGTCAGGGCTTTTCACGCCTGGGGCCAAGGCCGCTGAACGTTCTGGCTTATCACAGGATCCTTCCGACCTGGGACGAGCAGTATCCGGGAGATCTGGAGCTGGTGAGCGCTTCGCTGGAAGACTTTCGCTGGCAAATGAAATTCGTAAAAAAGCACTTTGACCCAATTACCCTGGACGAATTGCTGAAAGCGGTTGGCGACGAGTCCAGGCTGCCTGAACGACCTGTAATGATCACCTTTGATGATGGCTTTCAGGACAACTTTCGCTACGCACTTCCTGTGCTGAAGGAGTTTGATCTCTCGGCAGTTTTTTTTGTCTCCACCGGCTTAATTGGAGGAAGCACGCCATTTTGGTTCAACTGGATCTGTTCTGCGCTGCTTGCAACATCTGCGACGGACATCTCGTCCAGAATCCTGGGTGAACCGGTGCCGATCCCGCAGGATCAGGACGGTCGCCGATCATTGGCCGGAGAAATATTAAAGACGCTCAAGCGGATACCCAATGACGGTCGACTCAAAGCTATCGAGCAGCTTACTGAAGAGCTCAACGTCCCGATTCAGGTCGAGGACTCGGACGATATGCCAATGACCTGGGCTCAGCTGACCGAGATCGTAAAAGCGGGAAGCTACGTGGAGAGTCACGCCCACGATCATGCAATTCTTTCAATGATGAGTCCCGAGGAGATTCGTTCCGAAATTGAGACGTCCAAGGCCGAAATTGAGCGTAATCTGAATCGACCATGCAGGGCTATTTCGTATCCGGTAGGCGGACCCGGTGCGATCAACGAGCATGTGCTTCACTCGGTCCGGGAGGCCGGATTGAAGGTAGGATTCACCTATGTTTCGGGAACCAACAAACGCAACATCAGCGAGCCGTTAATGCTACGCCGGACCCATGTTGAGCGCTACATCGATCGCGCCGAATTTGCAACCCGCATGTTGATGCAGCACCGAATTTTCGTACAGCAATGATTCGTCTAATTAAACGACCTGTTCAGTATGCGCTGTCACTTGGCTGCGTGCGCTGGGGATTGACGGACAGTAACGCTCGTTTTGGCCTGACCTTTGACGACGGGCCGAGCCCGGCATATACGCCCGCGCTACTTGATACGCTTGATCGCCACGGGGCAAAAGCGACTTTTTACGCGATCGGTCGAAATCTTGAGCTGTTTCCTGAGGTCGCTCGCGAAATCATTTCCCGTGGCCACCAGCTGGGTAATCATTCGCACATGCATCGGGGCTTCGCCAAGCTGACGGTAGCCCAGCAGCTCGAAGAGCTTGAACGAACTAACGAGTTACTCTGCGCTTTAACAGGCAACACCCATTTTAAGTTTCGCCCCCCGAGGGGACAGCTACCGCCCCAGCTTTTGCTGGCTCTCGGCAAGCGGCGCCAGCCTATTCAGATGTGGACATTCGACAGCCGGGACTACCTGAAAGATGCGAACCTGGTTTTTGACCGGTTCCGGCAGCGGCATCCACGCGCTGGAGACGTACTTCTGTTCCACGATGATGGCCCGGTAGCGGCCCAGGTGCTGGATGAACTTCTCCCGGTTTGGAATCTATCAGGGCTATCGCCCGTACCAGCCTAGTCAAACCATTCGAGTGAACATCCTCCACACGACGCTTTCATTCGAGCCAGGCGGGCGCAGACAAGCAATTGAAAACCTGGCTGATGGCGGAAACGGAACAGGTTTCAATTCCTACCTGTGTTGCCTCAACCAGACAGGCTGTCCACGCGAGAAAATAGCCGCGCGATTCGAGGATCACTTGGAGCTAAACAGAAGATCGCTGTTTGGCAGACGCGAGCGAGGAGTCTTTCGCTCCTTCGTCCGTGACAACAACATCGATCTCATTCATTCACACGACGGTGCCGCGCTGTTTTTTTCCAGCCTTTTCTTGCTTGGCGATCACAGGGTCAAACAAATCACGACCTTTCATCGATCGCTTGGAATCGAGACCGCGACCTTCAAGGGAAAAGTCAGAAATGCGCTGGCCCTGCTGCGCTGCAACCTTGTATTGACCGCTAGCGAAGAGCGCCGAAATCACTACATTCAGGAAAACTGGGTTTCCCCACGGAAGGTTAGGACCATTCCTCTGGGAATCGATTTGTCCCAGTTTGCCTACTCCGCTGCCGGCAGGAACACAATCCGGATAGAGCTGGGGATTCCCGATTCGGCTTTAGTCTTTGGCGCTATCGGGCACTTCGGTGGAGAAAAAGGCATCGACATCGTCATTCGAGCGTTTCTGCGCTACAGTCGCCAAGAACCTGGTGCTCATCTATTGGTGGTCGGCACGGGATCGGATTCGCAAATCGACCTGATCCGCAGCCTTGTGCCTGCGGAGGGCGAAGACCACAGCAAGACGAAAGTCCACTTTCTTGGATTCAGGTCCGACATTGGGGATGTGCTCTCTGCCTGCGATGTGTTTGTACATGGCGCAAGGCAGGAAGCGTTTGGCCTGGTTTTAGCAGAAGCGCTTTCAAACGGGAAACCTGTCGTGGCAACCGCAACAGGCGGCGCCGCACAAATTCTTAATCCGGACGTTGGCGTTATCGTCCCGGTTGACGACGTAGAGTCAATGGCTGACACCCTGTCCGATATTGCCTCCCAGCCAGAGATTCGCGCACAGATGGGCGCATCAGCGGTAGAGCGAGCGCAAAAGGAATTTAGTGTCCAGAGCTACGCCAAGGTGATGACCGCGGTCTATAGCGAGGTACTCGAGAATTAGTCGAATCTGCTTGGACCGGGTACTTTCGACGCTCCTCTGCGACTACTCAACCGAGGTTCGGAGCGGTATCGGACTTCGATGACATTCCCGGGTCTTGATCTGCGCCGCCGCTACTAAAAGCCAGCACCGCGTCCGACTCGATGAGGTGGCTATAAAGATGGTGCGATTTGCCAATTGGGTCTGGAAGCGGGTCCCAATCGCGGCGGAAGATCTTTTTCGCAACGCCGCCAATCCTGTTAGAAAGATTGACTGGAAGAAAAAAGAAACGACAGATGAGAAATGCTTTTCTTCTGAAAGCCCAGTTATACATGCCCTGCTCGGAGTAGAACCCATAGCCCCAGCGCCGCTCAAACTCGCGGTGTGACTCTCTCGAAAGTCGCTCGCTCCAGCGGAAAAAGAAATACCGCATATCGGCAAGCTCCATACGCGTTCCCAGGTTGTCGAACAGCACGACTGACTGCGGCACAATTACCACAGCCTCTCCTTTGTGTTCGAGCTGCATACAGATATCAATGTGTTCTCGAACGACCATCTGAGGAATATCCAAAGCCCTCAGCTTATCCGTGTCGAACACAACGCCATGAAGTTCAAAAGTCTCCGATCGGGAAACACTCTCCGGCAAATTTTCGGGCAACTCCCGCCGAAACAGTTTGTGCTCAATCAGCAGTTCACGCCCCTGGTATTCAACGACTCTGATTTCGCTCTGGTGCAGGTGATTTCGGATTTTTGCGCCGATGTCTACTCCGTCTTTTTCCAAAATCAATGGCGAGGCAATTGCTGCGCCTTCGTCGACAGCTCGCTTCAGCGGTTCATACCATTCAGCAGTGACTCTAGAATCGTTGTCTATCCAAGCGGTCTTCTTACCTTTTACTTTGGGCAGTATCCGTTGAAGGGCAGCCATCGGGGTGATCAGGCCGTACTCCACAACGCGTGCAAGTTTTTTCGTCGCGATAGATTCATCAATCTGCTGTCGCAGGCGCTTCGGGTATCCGAGGTCCAGTACCAGGAGCTCAAAAGGCTCGGAAGTGTGCCTGTAGATTTCTTCAATGCATTCAACGACACCAGAGTATCGGTCTCGGGGACCAACAATAACCGTCAAATCGAGATTTTCATGCATGAAACAAATTCCTTTGGCTGGTGGCCCGTTCTACAGGTAGTGCGACTACAATTATATTTGATTTTGTGCTGCGGCCGAGATTATGCAAGCCCATCCCGACAAATACCGTACCGTGACAATACCTTCGACACTTGGCCGCCTGAGTGGCTATGGCATACGAGTCGCAACTCGATTGCGACGCCTTCTTGCGGTGTCTTTGATACTCATGGCCAGCGGCCCGACGTTTGCGGAATCCGCCGAACGGGAATTTGAACTCCTGCCGTTTCCGGACGGTGACTACAGCGACCGAATAACAATCGGCATCCCCTTCCCCCCCGGAGACCTGTCAAGCGTAGCTGACTTTCAGCTGTTCGTGGACGGCAAGTCCGTAGAGATTGCCGCGCGCCCGATTCTCCGATGGCACTGGCTCGACAACAGCATAAGAGCTCTGAGAGTTCAGTTCGATCTGTCAGTCGGCACTGACAAGAAGTTTCACTTTTTGACAGGTTCAGCAGCAGGCCCACCCATGAATACCCTCGCGGAGGACACTCAAGCCGGGATGAGTTTTCTCGCCGTTATGAGCCCGCATTGGCTCACGCGGTCGAGAGTCGCCGGTCCGCAGGTGCCGTGGTCGAGACACGAACCCTATGATCGGTTCGTGGACACCGGCTACCAGTGGGCGAGGGACCTGCCGCTCGATGGCAAGGGGGCAGCGTGGCTGTTTGACCGGACTACCACGATTCTGCGGCACTATGTCCGCACCGGGGACCCCATGGTACTGCGCCACGGGGTACGCGCGGCGCGGTTTTATGTTTCGCACATCAAAAAGGATGGCGCTCCCGGAAGGCCAGACTGTCGCGGGGGCTGGCAATATGCGGGCATAAGTCCTTGTGACCCGAAATACGTCTACCTTGAGCCCCTGTTGATCTACTCGGCGTTGACCGGTGATGACTCGTTTCTAGAAGCAGCGCTGATTGAAAAAATGGTATCTGCCTGGGGAACCATACCCGGCCCCTACCGGACCACTAGCAAGATGTTTACGGAGCGATTTGCGGGGCTCGGGTTACTCGCAATCACCGCCGCCTGGGAGATCACCGGCAACAAAAAATATCTCGACGCCGTAGGCTCCCGAATCGGATGGCTGCACAGCCACCAGAACGGGAATCCCGATGCCCAACCGCCAGATGGATCTTGGCGTCACAGCTGGCAAAAGCACGAGTTTGAGCGCTACGACCCGGTCACGGACACTCGCGGCGCATCACCCTGGATGAGCGAAAACATCATTTCGGGGCTTTGGAGCGCCTGGTGGGCAACCCAGGATCCTCGCATTCCTCAGATGATCGCGTCTTTTGGCGAATACCTAGAAAACCACGGCTGGATTCGTGATGATGTTTTTGTTGTGTCGGGCAACACCTGGAAAAGTGACTGCGGCGGAAAAGATGCACCCATTTCATGGTACTGGTCCTCATCGGTCGAACCGTTGAATAAACTGATCGCCATCCAAAACGATCACGGCTGGAACTCCGACGCACATTCGCCTGAACTGGCATTTGTCTCAGCGGCCGCTGCCTACTTCACGGATGACGCGGAACTCAGGTATCGCCTGCTATCAAGAATAGCACTCTTGGAGCAGACGACATTTAATCCAAGGTGCGCTAGGAACAGTCGTCCGCCCCGGCGGTTTAACTGGAGCAACCGTTCGACCCCAGGTTATCGGTGGATCATCAATGAGCTCCGAGACCCTTGATCTTTTTGAAGTCTCGGCCTCAATCAAATCTGTCGCCTAGGGCCCATGCGTGAGCCTCTTCGGAGAACGGCTGCAATTGCGCCGCTAGCCAAAGCGCGCATCGGCAATCGTCATGCCTACTGCATCGAAGCGGCTTTTTCGATCAATCGATCAATCGATGGGCTATTGCAGATCTCCTTCAGGCTGTTTAACAACGGCGTCGCGGACCAATTTGGGGTATAAATTTCCGCTTTTTCTACCAACGCACGCAAGTCACCTTCACCAGCGTTATGGAGTGTGTGGATTCTAAAACGTTCCATGCCTACTCCCAAGCAAAAGTCGTCAAACTTAATGTTGTCGCCACCAATATTCTGAGACTCAAGTTTGAAAACAGCGACAGGTACACCGTAAGCAACGGAGAAAATAAAGGCATGGAGAGAGCTTGTGAGTACACAACGAGCCGAGGCGATATGGTCGATTACGCTTTCGATTTTTTGTTTGCTGCGAACATGCAGATCTATGAATTCAAAATCGGGGATTCTGTCGAGCAGATTAGTATGTTTAAAATGCGGGACAACCAGACCAATGGAATTAGTAACATGCAACGTCGGTCGGTAGATTAGTGGGAAGAGCATGGCAGGATCGCCAAACACTTTTGGGCACGGAATTCCGTGCTTTTTCAGGTTGTTTCTGGTCAGGGGGCCTCGTACAGCCAGGCATTTAGGAGATGCTACGATCGCCTCATTGTCTCTGATAATTCCGCTGCCCCATACATAAGAATGGTCTTGGGCCAAGCGCACCGTACTGCCGATTCCCAACAGATGTTTCTTCCGGTCGAACAAACAGTCTGCGCCGGCAATGCGGGCCAGGAGATACGGCATTAGCTCATCACCAAAATTTCCTAAGTGTCTTGACCACCAAACCTTCAACCGTTCCGGGTTTTTGATTCCCGACTCCCGCAACATGTCGAGGATCTCGAGACGCTGTACTTTTTGATTAAGCACGTGGTGGCAGGGAACCCAGGTAGGTACACTGAAATGCTTCAGCCTTGTCCTAGACAGCAGTGAATGGGGCATAGCCCAATCGATGAGTATGTCTAACGCGGTTTCAATCGCCGATTTGACAATTCCCTTTAGCCAGAGGAAGCGCTGCATAAACGAAACTCATATTGAAACCCACGACGATTGTAGTGTTTTTCGGTGGCTTTATGGACAGGTGGGTTCGTTCGCGGTTGGTCGACGCACTTTCAAGGCGTTCGCTGCCCGTTTGACTCGTGCTAACGCTCTTAGCCTGAAAGCCACAACAGCGGCGTTTTCGCTCCGTTGACGGTTCTACGAATCGGGAGACGTGCAGGATACTTCTTGCGAGGAAACAGGGATCGGAGAACCTGCCACGTATCCTTCGGCCATACACCCATCATGGAAAAGGATAATGTGCTGATTTGAAGAGACTCCGTTATACCTGTACGTGGGGCCGTCATGCGGGTAACTCACAACTATGTCAACCGAGTTGTTTCGATCAAGCCCAATGTGATGACCATTGGTCGAGTAGTCGGTAACATTTGCTAGTTTTCGGTAGTTCGCAACGATCTCATCTGTACCTTCTTTGAATACCGTCACCGTCGTGTGAATACCGTCAGTGTTCCCCCCAAGCCCACGAACAGACAGATTGAACCAGCGATTTCCGTTCGTTGAGCGGTTTTCCCAGACCGAGATCGTGCCCCCGGAACTTGGCTTGACTATGTCCAAATCGCCATCATTGTCATAATCGGCGACTCCGGGAACAACGCCCAACCCCCCTTGGCCACCGCCAAAATCTGGCGTCGTATCGTTGAGGAAGAACTGGCCTCCAAAATTCATGAAGAAATAGTAGTTCTGAATTGAAGCGGAAACACCGGTGCTGGCTCGGTTGTACATAATGTCTACATAGCCGTTATTGTCGAAATCCGCTGCAACAGACTTTCCATAGGGTACTGTCTGATTTTTGGCGACCGACATCAGGCAGCCAAGGGCCTGTTCATCTTTCGTGTAGGTTCCGTCGCCGTTGTTGATTTGAATCGTGATGCAAAACATATCGGGGGACGCATCTCGCGCCGCTTCACCGATGAAAATGTCAAAATCTCCGTCCAGATCATAGTCGAACACGAAGGTCAACCCTCCCGACGTGCCTTCGGACTGACCGGGGGTGAAGGACTGAATCCCGTCCCAAGCAGTAAAGGAACCAGTTGCCCACGAAAAAGTACCATCCTTGTCATTGCGCCAGTAGCCAGGCGAACCGACTATCGTAGTTCGGTTGGAGATTGGGTAGAGATCCGGCCAGGAATCGTCGTCCAGATCGAACACAATGTAGGGATGGGAATATTCGGTGTTGGATTGCCACATTACGTCTCCGGTTTGGGCCGTGGAAACTCGAACGTCACCCGTATTGCGACGCCAGCTAAGCACGTCCATGGCACCGTCGCCGTTTGCATCGAAAACCATTGTGATAGGCTTTCCGTCCAGCGATCCAGGCAAGGAGATTTTGTCAGACCACCTTGGGTTGCCGCCTACGCTGCGGTCAAATGGGTACAGGGCGGGCGCGTTCCCATCGGAGTCGTCTCCACCAAGATCTGGCTGTCCTCCGGGGTTTCCCAATACGTTGAAATACCAGTTGTTGGAGGTAATCCGAGGGATCTGCGGCGACGACTGAACGTAGCCTGCTACCGAGTTATCCAGCAGTGAAAACCGACCTAGACACCCGAATACTGCCGTATCCTGAAGGTATGCGGGCCGGAATTGTGCGTCAGAGTGGGAGCCGTACGCAATGTCGAAGCAGCCGTCTTGGTTGAGATCTACGAAGGACGCGCGCCAGGTGACAAGTGCGTCAGCAAAATTGCCGGCAGTACCCGTCACGTTAGCAAAATCCAATTCGACCTCTGGATCGAAGCCGTTCTTGAATATCGTTTGCGCCCCAGTTGGCCCCATTCCGCAGAGGAGATTCACCGCCACTGCTATGAAAATTGTTCTTATAATCATCGATACTAGGTGCGTTACGTGTTGGCGTATGGTACTGAAAACTTTTGAAACGAAAGTGAACGAGATCACAATCCGCCTTTAGAGTTTGTTAACCTGTGAAGTTGGTAACACTCTTTCCCCTTTTGCTGTAGCTCAGCGCCCCTGGGTTGTTCTGTTTCAAGTCCCCTGTCGCGAGCGCTTCGTCCTGAGGTGGTGGTGCAAGAAGGGACCTCGGTACTTTTGGTTGAGCAGTGTAATGCGCTCCGCCGCCCGCTGGGTATTGCGGCGAAAGCGGTCAGACCGTCACGGCGCGCAGGTTGACAGAAATCAGCCGACTGTGCCCTAGCCAAGGAGGGGTAAACTGCTGTGTCCCAAACACGCACGCAGCTGTTATCACGAATAACAGCGTTTGCATCGGGCGTTTATACCGAATACGCCCTCGGTTTGATCGCAGGAATCATGGTCGCTCGTACTCTCGGGCCCGAGATGTTTGGCGTCTTCTCGCTCGTCATTTGGTATGCCAGGTTTGCTCGCGGCCTGATTAACAGCGGCGTTGCAATTGGGGCGACAAGGTTTGTTGCGCAATGCCGGGCCAGGAACGAAATCGGTCAGGCGCGCGCAGTCGTAGCAAAGCTGGCAAAAGTGCAGTGGCTTAAGATACTTGCCGTGGTCTTGATTTTTGGGGCTGTATTGGCGTTTCGGCCAGAGACGTTACCAGACCCAGTCTTAACTCATGTCTCGAGCGTTGTTTTGTGGGCAATGCTGGTAGCGATCGCTGCTCGCACAAACTATATGTTCAAAGTCGCCGTCGCAAAAGGCGACAATGATTTCCGCTCAGTATCGATTATCGCCATCATAGGGGCACCGTTAAATCTAATTCTGGTGGCCTTCGGTGCGCTGACCCAGCAGGGAGTTAACTATTTCATCGCAACGTTTGTTGCTTCCGGCCTGGTGTTTTTCATTGCAAGTACCTGGCGAACGTGGAACCTGACCTACGGACCGAGGGACGCACAAATTGCGCCCGAGACTTCTTCCGCGCTCAGTAAACATCTGCGCTATCTGACATGGTCCGGCATGATTGGGTTCTTGGTTTCCGCGGGCGTAGAAGTGGCCTTTCTGGCCTACTACGCAACGCCACAAGAGGTCGGCTTTTTCCGTCTGGCTATGCAGACCGCCGCCGCCGTTACACTGCTGATCCCTGGAATATTCGGCGGCATCCTGTTGCCTCTGGTGGCGCAGGCCGCCGCCAATTCAACAAAAGACGCCGCAGAGCAGTTTGCCAAATCCACCTGTTATTCGTGGATCCTGGTAGCACCACTGCTGGTTTATGTTGCCGTCTATGCCGTACCAGTCATCGAGTTGGTTTACGGATCTGAGTTTGGGACCGCCGGTTGGGTTTTGGGATTTACCATATTGGGTGCAGGCCTGAGGAATGTGGGTCCGGCTGCTCAAGCGTTTTTGCTTTCGATTAACGTTCAGCGGCTATTGCTGGTGGCGACCGTCGTCGGCGTCGTTTTAAAACTTACGCTGGCCTGGCTGCTGGTCAAACGCTGGGGACTAAGCGGCGCCATCGCCAGTTACCTGACACTGGAAATCGGATTCGTAGTCTTCAAGATTTCTTTAGCCATCCATTTTGGAGGCGTCAGTCCACCCTGGTCGCGAATGTTTCGAACCTTGGTGGCAACCGTGCCAGGGTTGCTCCTGGGGCTCATCTGGTTCGCTACTGGCTTGCCGAACTGGACAGCAATCATCTTTGGTTGCTTGTCAATGACCGCTTACGTGCTTACGACCCTGTGGTGCGGAACTTGGACCCGTGAAGACATTTCCTACATGAATCAGCTATCGGAACGAATTCCGCTCGCCGGATCGTGGATGCAGCGTCTCTTCCACACAGCTAGAACGGCGTGACGGTACAAGCCGCGATCCCGGTTATGCCTTCGCAACCGGCAAAATTGAGAATATTGCGTTAATCCCGAGTTTTTCCGTGTCTACCTGCCAGTTCACGACGCCGGAACCTACATCAATGCTAACCACTCTGGTCGGAAAACTGCCGTACCACGACGCAGCGTCGGTGAGTCTTCTCTTCATCCATTCCAATGATTCCTCGTATTTTGTGGGTCGAATTCGGGTAAAGCCGACTAGCAAGGTCGCCATATCCGAGGTCCAAAGACCTCTACACCACCCGAGACTCTCTTTGCCCGTATGGGACTGGTTCGCGTCATGCAAAACGCTGGACTCCCTGGTGGGCATATGCACCCTGGACATGAGTCCATTTACATGGGTGAACAAAACATCCTCGCCGAGCACAAACCCGTCGTGAGGCCGCTCATAAGGAATCGAGATAGACTCGCCAGTATTAAGATTCGTGAAATCTCTCTGCTCGAGTCGCGTCACCCAAAGCTCTCCATCGATCTCCACACAATGGTTAGGATGAGACATGTGGGGTTTTGTTGTGAGCACTTTGCGCCAGTCAGTATCCTTGTCGAAATGATCCCAGGTGCTTCCACCAAGAACATGCCATTCGTTGACGAGGTGACCATCGAAATCGACTTCCATCACGGAATCTAACCCGGTGGAGGTTACGACGAAGTTTTCGGCGCTGTTGACAAACGCATGATGCACATCGTTAAAGCCAGGTAAGGACACCCGGCAACTAATGGATTGGTTCGAGATGGAAATCAGCATAACCTCAGTTTGGGTTGCCGCTACCACTTGATCGTTCCAAAGCGAGCAGGATTTGAAGGTGATCGAGCTTCTGTTTCCTTCCGGCACACAATCGGGCGGGGACTCATATTCCAGCACTGGCTTGAGCGAGAGGTTTGAAGAATCCAACTCAAGCAGGACGCCTCGATCGTACCCCTCCCATTCTTTTATTTTGCTGCCACGCAGACGCTGCCGCCCCCCCGTCAGGAGATATTTCATAGTATAACTTTAAGCCTGTGATCCTGGTTTCGAGAGTCTATGACTGCCTGAAGGCAGCTCAGTTGCGCAGATCATTATAAGTAATCCGCCGCCATATTGGACCGTTCGTCGGGATTAGGAGTGAAGAACATGGAGCCCCGCCTCGTCGGCCGGAAAGACTCAACAATGCGCTGATTTGAGAGCGACCGTCGGATACAATCAACTTACGGTTAAACGCGCCTGGCGCAGGAGATCCAGCGACAATCATCTCCTATTTGAGGTATCACAGTTTCTATGGACTCTTCCATTTCAGTGGTCATCCCCTTCTTCCGCCGACAACATACGTTTGCCGAGACGCTGGAAACGGCGCTCGCGCAAACCCACAAGGCGGACGAAATAATCGTAGTTGATGATGCATCTGGTGGTGATGCGCTTGAATTCCTCAAAGGATTCGAGCCTGACATTCGAGTTGTTGCTCTCGAAGAAAACGTGGGCGTATCCGGAGCTCGAAACATCGGTGTTAGAGAAGCAACAGGCCATTGGATCGCTTTTCTGGACAGCGATGATCTCTGGCACCAAAAAAAACTTGAAAATCAACTTGCCTACCTTCGAGCTAAACCGGACTGTGATGTAATTCACACTGGCACGGTCAACTTTTATCCAGACGGTCGGGAAATTGAGTATGTCGGCAAGCCTTCAAGGCTCTCTAAAGCTGACCTTGCGCAATCAAGCCACGTCATGTTTCAAAGCGTGATGATGAGAAGAAAGGACTTTCTATCACTAGACGGATTCGATCAAAGCTTTCGACAAACCGAGGACTACGAGTTTTCAATGCGAATGGTACGTCGAGGACTGAAGATCGATTTTCTTCCGGAGCCGCTAGTGAGAATCAGACACGGCCACGCCGACAAACTGTCGACTAACTGGAAAGGATTTATCTCGGGACACATTCGAGTTGTTTTGCGGCACAAACAGCTTTTTCGCGAAGTTGATGGATGGCTAGGACCGGCAAAGCACTGCGCAAAATATCTGATTAAAGGGGGGTACAAAAAGGGGGGCCTGGCCGGTCGCCTGATCACCCTTACCGGTAGATTGCTCTATCCCGCTTACAAAGGCTAAGCGTTTCCGCCGGTGGGCGACGAATTCAGGGGTACGCCCTGCCCGACGTGCTTACTCATCAGGCGTGGTACAGGAAACCTGAGATGATTGTACGGGCAGCTTGCCGCCGGGCGCGTAGCCTTCACCCATGCAGCCATCGCGAAAAAGTATGACGTGTTGATTGGCATTCACATTGCGATACCAGTAGTTCGGGCCGCCATGAGGATACGTGACCCTGAGGTCGACCATGTCGTTTTCGCCAAGCCCTAGGTGATGACCCGAAGTTGAATACGCGGTGGCGATAGTCAGCTTCTGATAGCTAGCCACAATCTGTGTCGTGCTTGGACGATAGGCTGTGACGATCGTATGGATGCCATCGGTGTTACCACCAAAACCACGGATTGTCATATTTAACCAACGGTTGCCGGTGGAGGTCCGATTCTCCCACACGGATATCGTGCCACGCGAACTCGGCTTGGTGATGTCCAGATCCCCATCGTTATCGAAGTCCGCCACCCCCGGGGCGACTCCAAGTCCTCCCTCTCCGCCACCGAAGTTGGGGGTGGTCTCGCTGAGATAAAACTGACCCCCAAAGTTCATGTAGAAAAAATAATTCTGGACCGACAACGAGATCGCCGTACTCGCCTGATTGAACATGATATCCACATAGCCGTTGTTATCGAAATCAGCGGCCACCGACTTGCCGTAGGGAACCGTCTGATTTCGCCTGACCTCCTGTAGACAGCCCAGGATCTGCTCGTCGCTGGTGTAAGTGCCGTCGCCGTTGTTGATCTGAACCGTCACGCAAAACTGGCTTGGCGTCGTGTCTCGGGCGCCTTCCCCAATGAAAATGTCAAAATCCCCATCCAGATCATAGTCGAAGACAAAGCTGAGACCGCCCGCCGCCCCCTCTGACTGTCCCGGGGTAAATGACTGCACGCCGTCCCATGCCGAAAACGCCCCTGTCGTCCAGGTAAAGGTGCCGTCAGTATCACTTTTCCAGTAGCCAGGCGACCCTGCTTTGCTCTTCCCATTCATCACTGGGTACATATCCGGCCACCCGTCTCCGTCGATATCAAAAACCAGGTATGGGTGCGCATAGGTCGATTTGCCTGTCCAGAGGATCTGACCGGTTGACGCGTTAGAGACCCTTAAGTCTCCCGTATTGCGGCGCCAGCTCAGCACATCCATTACCCCATTTCCGTCGGCATCAAAGACTAGGGTCAAGGGCTTGCCATCCAGCGAGCCAGGAAGGGAGATCTTGTCACCCCACCGGGGCAAGCCATTGACGATGGCATCAAACGGGTAAAGTGCCGGCGCGCTGCCGTCGGAGTCGTCACCGCCGAGATCCGGCTCTCCGCCCGGGTTGTTTCGCACGTTGTAGTACCAATTGTTGGACGTGATCCGCGGAATCTGGGGAGAGGACTGAACGTAACGAGCAATCGAATTGTCTAGCAGCACAAATGTTGCAAGACAGCCGGAAGCCGCACGGTTTTGCAGGTAGACGGGTCTATACTGACTGTCCGAATGTGATCCGTAGACGATGTCGAAACAGCCGTCCTGATTCAGGTCAACGAATGAGGAGCGCCAGGTCACCAATGACTGCTGGAAGTCCCCCGATTGCTCTGTAACCTCTGAAAAGTGCAGGCGAGCCCCGGGATACGTAATGCTTTCACGGTCAACGCGCTCTTGACCATGAAGATACTGAATGACCAGGGTTCCGGCGAGAGTTAGTGCGATCAGCCGGCGTGCGGCCCCCCTGTGCTTCTCGGACTTCTTCACCTACTTCAATCCCGGTAGTGACTGGACCTACTCGCCGCCAGTGGAGCACCACTAACGCACGCAAACAAAGTGCCAACTGCGGACGCTCGAGTTTTGTTGCAACGCAGCAGGTGTAGGGGCAAGTAGGTGTATGCTTTCGACGGCACTGGACTGATGACACGACTCCGGAGCGGTAAGTGATTCGATGAAAGAGACAGCAAGGAATTCATGCTAGCTCACGTGGGTTGGAAAGACTATTTACGAGATTGGTTCGTAAAAAAAGGCAGTGGGGTCCACCCCAGCGCGGCTCTGAGCTTCTTGCCACTGATATGCACCGGCAGTTGGGAAGCCAGCAATCGATATCTTGTCAACGGCGGCGTCCGCCCGAGCAGCGGGAAAAGCGTTTCGCAAATGAAAGCAGCCACCATGATGACGATAATCGGCACATAGACCACAATCGCGCTCGGATGCGCCGGCCGAATGATCCGATCCATAAACATCCGCTTGGTGATACGTTGCGGATCTACGACATTGAATACTCCGCTCACCTGCGGCGCTGCGATCAGTCTCGTTGCAGCATCTGCGACATCATCAACGTGGACCAGAGGCAACTCCGTCGAGCCAGGACCAATAATCAGGAAGAGCCTGGCGCCGACTCTAAAACCCAGCGAGGGTGAAAAAACCTTTGCTGCGCGGCCAAAGATGATTCCTGGCCTTAGTACTACAACCCGTTTCTCGCTTCCCGCCAGCTCCCGGCGCAACAGCACCTCCGCGGAGTGTTTCGCATGAGAGTAAGCACCTCTCAGTTCGGGTCTTTTCTCCAGCGCGGATTCTTCATCAATCACATCTCCGGCAGCCAGATCCGAAATTCCATACACGGAGCAACTGCTGATATATACAAGTCTTAGCTTCGGCCGCCTGGTGCAAAGCTGCGCCACGTTCAGCGTACCGTTGATCGTCACTGATTTACCTCCGGAGACTGTTCCGCTGGTATCGGCGGCAGCGTGAACGATAACGTCGACATCTCGGCTCGCCTGCTCCATGCTCTCTACGCACGTGACGTCACCGGTCACTGTTTCAGCACCAATTTCAACCAGCTCTTTTGCGTCAGACGATGTCCTCACGAGCCCAACAGCATCGTAGCCCGCACCTGTCAGGTGACGAATCAAGTGAGTGCCCAGGTATCCAGTTGCTCCAGTGACCAACACCTTCATAATCGTGGACCTTTCATCGGGCTACCCGTGTTGGAGATGGCCGCTAAGGCGCAGCGCCAGCTGCGCAATTGTCAGACCAGTGTTTGTGTATGAGTGTTCGGGCAGTACCGAAGCGTCACAGACAAATACGTTGTTCAGCGCTTTGAGTCTCAAGTTCCGATCAAGCAGGTCATGCTCTCCGTCTCCGAATGCAACGGTCCCGGAATGATGGGCCGCCGACCAGAGCCAATCCCCAGACAATTCAGTTTTGAGCGCAATCCGCTGCACATTCGGCGCGAGTATCTCTTTTAGCTTTTCGAGCATCTCCCGGTACTTGCCGAATTCGAGAGAATTGATTTGCCAGTCAATCGCTACCTCATTTTCATCCGCCTGCACTTCGTTAGCTGAAGCACGCTGTTCAGTGATGAACAGGATTGCGAAGGTCCGCGATTTGGACTGCCTGCCCGTAAGATGCTGGTGGATTTCTGTTACGACGTCAGGATGAAAGATCCGCGGCGAGAACGCGTTTCTGATCCGCCTGATCCCTTTCGAAGCTCCGAGCGCAGACTTGAAGCGGTACAGCTTCGGATCATTGGTCATGGTAGACGATGGCCGTAGAAACGCGGCACCACTGTAAGCGCCACAAGCACTCTTTACCCTGATCATGTGTCGCGCATAGAACGAGCCATAGTCAGCCCTAGCGAAGTGGTGAAGCTTTGTGGCGAAATCAGCAGATACCCGGATTTTGCCGACAAAACCCATCGGGTGATCAATCAAACCTCTCCCGGCTAACGGCACAGAAGCGCCGACGGTTCGCAGGCATGTGTTGACAACCTGCGGGCTGCCCATTGTGCCAGCGCTGATCACCAGCTGATCGCAGGGCAGACGCCTCGATTCTCCGTCCACAACAAAGCCAACTTCGGTGACGGCGTTTCCTGAACACTTGACCGTAAGATTCTGTACAGCGAAATAGCGGTCCACATCCTCTGACAATGACTGAGGCTTATGTCCTTTCGGGTAAAGCAGACAGTCAATGTCGTTCGCAAGACCCCCTACTCCTCTCATCAGTTGGTTCACTTTTTTCTGCACCGCAAGAAACTGGTCTCGGAAAGAGCCCGCTTTGAAATGAAGTTGGAACGCAGCTTCATCAGTGTAGGCTTCGGCATCCGCCAGGACTGCCCTTGCTGCTGGCTCGGTGATATCTGATGCGCGCATCGGAATTAGGCCGTTATCCCAAAGGTTCGTGGTTCCACCCGCCCCGTAGCAAAAGGTGTTGGTCGTGCCGATTCGCGACCTGATGAATCGAAGCGTCGGATACCGGATTCCAGTCCGTGGACCCTTTTCCAACACCGTCACTTCACCATGTGCCTTGGCAGAGTTGGCAAAAACCGACCCACCAAGTCCGGATCCAACGACAACGATTTTCTTGGCCATCTCCGATCTCGCTCCTGCTGAATGCTCAGGACGTAGTGTTCACGGGTCAAGATCCCCCCGACAATATCCAGAAATTGCTGAATCGAGCACCGATACCGTCTCCGCGGCATTCCGATCCCACGTCAGGCCGCGTACCGAGTCTCGTACTTTTGCCGCGTCCCAACGCCGCCGCAGGATGTCGTTGATTGCGGCAGCAACGTGGTCAGGAGACGATGCGTCAACCAGCAACCCGTTCTTCCCTTCCTGCACAACCTCCGGAATTCCTCCAACCTGGGAAGCGAGGACCGGTGTGCCCGTCGCCATGGCTTCAAGCAGCACATTGGGGACGCCTTCATTGCGACTCAGCAAACACACCAGATCAGCTGCGGACATCAGCATCGGAATCTCGTGGTGAGGCCGGCGGCCGGCAAACCAAACACGATCGGCGACGCCAGCAGACCGCGCCTGTTCTTTCAGCGTTGCTAGTTCGCTCCCGTCACCTACGATGAAAAGTCGGCAGTCACGCACAGCCGCCTGAGTGAACCCCGCAATCAGACGGTCCACACCCTTCACCTGCTTTAGATTCCCAACATAAAGCAGCATCTTTTCGGTCTTGGCTATACCCAGTTTCTCGCGGCATTGCGCTTGGCCCAGACGCTGAAATCGCTCCAGATCGACGCCGTTGTAGATCGTCACCGTACGTATTGCTTCGGCGCCTAGACCTATCATGCTTTTGCGAAGATCCTGGCTTACGGCAATACTGAAATCGGCCAACCTCAAAGCAGCCCTGGCGCCTTCCATCCTAGCCCCTGGATCCAGGCTGTGGATGTCGGAGCCGTGTGCTTTGATCACCACAGGCAGCCCTGCCTGCCGGGCGAGCTGCGCCGCCGCCAGCGCATCCGGATAAATCCAGGTGGCGTAAACAACATCAGGGGCAAACTCGGCGAGCTGACGACGAAAATCCGCGGCGATTGAGCGCCTGAAGCAATAGGGGTAGGAAGCGCGGGCAATTCTCGGAGGATAGAAAAATGTCGGGTGCACCAATCCCGCGAGCTGCCGCTCCAGGGGCTGGAGACTACGATCAGCACGCCGTTTTCGACCGGCTGGCGACGTCCACGCAACTGGCGCGATTACAGATAGCGATACCCGCTGAGCAAGATGCAGCAGGTGCTGCTCATTGAACGTTGACCTCCCCGGCTCAAGCAGGTTCGGAAACAAATTTGTGATCGCCAGTACTCTCAATCCTGAAGCACTGGTGGGGGTTGAAGATAGAAATCTCGATAGTCGCCTGGATTGCCAGTCTTCCCGGATTCTGCGGCTTTCGCAATGTTGACCATCTCTCTGGCCGTGACATAGTGTAGGCAGTAGCTGGATCCGTCGTTGTACCTGCGCTCCAGGTCAGTAAACATCGCATCCATCTTCTCACCCAGCAACGTATCCATATCGTGATCCTGGGTGCCATGCGTGTGGATTTTTACGAAGACCCATTCCGGCCTGCCTTGAACGTGGATGTGTTCCCTGATCCAAAGGTCAGTCCGCTCTGGTGAAGGCGGCTGACCCGAACGGATATCGGAGTTTTCTGTGCGGGGGATGACACCCCATTTGCGATCACGCCAGTTCAACGTGAGCGGCCCCTGTATCAGAAGCAAGTCCCCGACGGGTTTTCCACCGACGCTCATCAGTACCCCGCGGTCATGAGATTTCGGACGTAACGGGTCGTCCGTGGCGTAGTAGATACTGTTAATCGTTCGGGTTTGGGAGGGGTCTGGCGCAGCGGGCAGGGTGAAATCTGCGTAGCAGCCGGTGTCCGCAAGGATCGATATTTCATTGTTGACACCACACCATCGCCCGTCGGGGCGGGCGTTGTCGAGGCACCAATTGCCGTGTATGAATGCGTACACGGGTTTTCCGGTGTCCGGAGATCGACTCAACAGACCGTGAGTGTCAGAGAGGGTTTTACAGAAGCGGTTGAGCTTTAGACGAAGCTTTTCTTCGGTATCGTTATCATGATGCAAATGCACCTCGACTTCTCCGAAACCTGCCCTGCAAAGGTCCGTCAGCGCATCGAGGTGCTCTTCGCGATATTCTTCCTCCGGATAAAAGAACGTGTGCTGTGGCGGCTTGCCGTCAGCATCAAGGTGACCTTTCGCCATTTCAGGATATTCCTTCGACCAGCGGCTAACCCTTTCCCGCTCCTTTGCTAAGGTCGCATTCCTCCACATGGGTTCGTAGTGGTCAACGAAGCAGAAAATTACGTGTATAGGCCCGCTGGTTTCGGGCGCTTTTTTGAGTTTCCGAAGCACATAGGGACGCAACCACAGGTGCATATTGCGCTTTCTGACCAATGCGGCGACCAAGCAGAGAGAAGCCACTAGAAACGCTAAGCCTACGTAGAAAACTACAGCCATACTTCGTCAACCTCACACGCACGACAGGCGAAGTGCCGGGTCGCTACGCTGTGCAGATAAAGTTGTTTACCCACCTAAACACCTTTCGTAAAGCTTTGCGTATCGCTCAGCCATCCTTGAGAAAGACCCATGTTCCATTGACCAATTCCGACCACTTGCGCCGAGCTTGCTACAGAGCGTTAGGTCACCAGACAGCCGCACCATCGCCTCGGTCATCGCGCTTTCGTCCCCGCTAGAGACAAGTAGACCCGTTGTTTCATGATTCACTATTTCTCCGTTCCCACCGACAGCCGTGGCAATAATCGGCAATCCAGCTGCGCTCGCCTCTACCAGCGCAACAGAGTAGCCCTCCGACTTCGAGCTGAGCACAAAAACGTCCATAGAGGGCAGTAAATCCGGGACGTCCGCCCGTTCGCCCAGCAGCAGCACCTGACGTCCTATGTCCAACTCATCGACCAGCGTTTCGACGGCGGCCCGCTTGGAGCCTTCCCCTACAATCAGCAGATATACGTGCCGCTTCCCAGCAAACGCCCGCGAAAAAGATCTCAGCATCAGCTCGTGGTTCTTCGCCCAGTTGAGTCGGCCAACGGTCCCGAAGACTATGGCTGATTCGGAAATTCCAAGCTCTCTGCGCAGCGTAAGCCCGGTTGGATCCACCGGCTTCAGAAACGGCTCGAGGTAAGTGCCGTTCGGGATTACGTGAATCTTTGAAGGCTTTCTGCGACGCAAAGTCTCGAGCTGCCTCGCCTCAGCGGCCGCCTGGCACACGCAGACAACAGCACTGGAAAAGGGGAGTGCCAGACGAAACAGTCGCTCCCGCCGCAAGCTCGGATCGCCCCCCATGCCATGTCGAGTAGTAATCATGGGGATCCCGTTCAACCCTGCAGGAATAGCTGAATAGTAGTGAGGAATATGATTGTGGGCATGCACGACATCAGTCCGCTTCAACCGACGGGTCAAGCGCAACAGGAGCCCAAGATCGATACCGGGGCTTTTATTGAGTTCCATCACCTCGATGTTCAACGCCTTTAACTCGTCTGCCAGCGCGCCGCCATGGTAGATACATGCAACTGCGGGTTGTTCACCGCTAGCCTGCTGAGACCGCGCAAGATTGACGACCACTCGCTCAAGCCCACCAGTCTCCAGCGACTCAACAACGTGGACAATTTTCATTGAGAGCTGAGTTGATTAACGGTAACCCGATGCTTTCCGCTGGGACCACGGTCTATACGATCCAGGATTTCTACTCGCAGCTCCATTTCAGGTCCGAAAACCTTGGCTACTTCCTGCCTGACCAATTCGACGGCTGAGAGATCTTCGCGGCCGCCCCAGACCAGCTTCAAAGTCAATTGATCACTACGGGATTGAACAACCTGGAAATTCCTGATTTCTTCAAAGTCTTTTAACAGGTGCGGGAAAAATTCTCCGGGTACCGGACGACCTTCGGGCGTTCTGAGAACATCGAGAATCCGACCTTCAACGTATTTGAGGAGCGGAAATGGCCGGCCGCATGGGCAGGACTCCTTCTCTATCATGCCAATGTCTCCAATCTCGTAGCGAACAAACGGCATGCGGGTATTGTGGAGATCCGTGACGAGAATCCGGCCTGGTCCGTCCGTTGGTAACCCATGGTCATCCACAATTTCAACAACCACCTGATCGATGTTTATATGTAAACCGGCGTGGCGCTCACACTCGGCCGCGATCAGCATGAACTCTCTGGAACCATAGGTGTTGAAAACCGGGCATCTGAAAACCTGCTGCAAGAACTCGCGGCTGGCCTCTGGTAGTGGTTCGGCGCCTGTGATGATGCTATCCGGTGAAAATGGCGTTACCTTTTTAGCGCGGCAATACCGCGCTACTTCAACCAGCGGCGCTACATAGGCGACGATAGTTTTTGGTTTGTATCTTTGAATTTCATCGATATATTGGTCAACGTTTGAATCGGACAGTTCAAATGCATTTAGCATTCGGCGACCGTTTAGCGCGTGATACATCGCTTCCTTAGCCCTCCCGAACGCACTCATTTCACCAGTTGGCGCCCCCCAAAGGTAAATTGTTGGATCACCAAGCCTAGCTCCAGCCCAGCCATACCCGCGCCACATCACAGCGACCCTCCGGTAATAGCTGTCACGATCATGTTCGAACGTCAGCGGGACGCCAGTTGACCCACCGGTCGCCTTTCTTACTGGAGAAGGCGAAGATTCCTTGGAAATTAGAGATTGATAATTTTGACGAATCGACTTCTTATCGAGGATTGGCAAAATCGACAACTCGTCTATCGTAGGGATGTCAGCTGGCGTAATGCCCCGCTGATTGAATACTTGTTGGTAGTAAGGTACCTGCTGGTAGCAGTGACGGAGCAGCGCGCCGAGTTTCCGAGCCTGTAGATCCAATAGGTTACTCTCGCTGAGGAACTCATTTTCCTGGTAGTCCCGGAAATAACGGACCGTAGGTCGCCCCCGTAGTCCCTTTTCATACAGCGGAAACACAACCCGTCTGATCAAATGTCCGTATAAGCTCACCTTGCCTCCTGCAGGTGGTGGACGCCTCTAACACTCATGGCTTGTAAAACTCCATAGCGTATAGAGCCCGGCTTGCCTGATGAAGCTTTGGTCATGATCAGGCGCGCGACTATTGCTACAGCAATACCCTTACGACCACATAACAGCCGAGGATGCAACACAGCGAAATCACAACCCAGGTCAAAAAATCCTGGCTCATTCTGAAGGACTTCAGTGCGGGATAAACTGTGCGCAAGTAACCGTAGTAGCCCGTTATCATACCGAGAATGATGTACGGAAAGACGACATAGCTTCTCGACAAAAAACATGCCGCGACCAGGAAACCCACGAAGGAAAGAAATAGTGCGTAAGAAACGGAAACTTCCAGCTTCTGCGTTTCGGTCTGAGGTTCCGGGTCCCGTCGAAATGCAGCCTGCCTTGCCATAAGGAATCCGTAGCCGAACATCGCGATAAAAATCAGCGTTCCGACAAAACCCAGCTCTCCAATTACAAGCACCAGCGTGTTGTGTGCCGTGCGGATGTGGTGGTCGGTAAAGGTACCGGCCCCCACCCCGAAAATCGGGTTGGACTCAAACATCTGCAGACCTGCATACCACGCGTCAACACGCCCGCCGGCGGATGATTCAGCGACCGAGAGGCGCTGCATTCTTCCTGGCAGCAGGCTTATTGCAGCGACGCCAGCCGTTACCAGACCGCCTGCAGTGACGACGCCGATACGCTTGTAGACGTGTACAAGCAAGACGGCAAACGCAGCCAGCATCGTGCCCCTGGACTGCGTTAGATAGGCACCGTAAAGATAGCTGCCCGCTGCGCTAAGCCAGAAAAGCTTGACCATAAAGTTTCGGGAATTCGACGAGAAGTGGAGCGCAAATGGGAGCGCCATTACCAAAAACATCCCTAGATCGTTCGGGTCATTGAGAAGCCCGATATAGCGCACTCGATCGTATACCGTAGTTTCGCCGGTCCAACCAACTCCGTTGAAGTGTTGTTGAAGACTGTGAACGACCAATGCGATGCCGCAAAGCGCGAATACGCGCATCAGCATCCTGACAGAATTCAACCCAAAACTGGCTGCATTGATTAGAAAAAAAACGATGCATGTCGGTAGAAAATTGAAAAACCAGTCGTAAGCGCCAGAAAACCAGCCTCCGGCAAGCCTCGATGCACAAGTCGCAAAAAGGAATACTGCCACGAGCTTGCTGACTGGCCCCGCGAGATTCTTGTTGCCAACGATAACCGCTAGCATGCTAAGCCCGAACGACAAGGGAACGATCGGGAAATCGTACAGAGCTGGAACGAACTCTTGCGGTCGTATGACAATTATCGTCAAGTTGGCTGCCACAAGCAGCAGCAGCGCGGTACTCTGCTGATTTTCCCTGGATACGGGAAACCTGACTGCGGATTGGGCGACGCTCACTTTACTTTCGTTGCCGTTTGAGAAGCGACTTTAATCGCCGGCCAAATCCCGGAGACTCACCACCAGACCTTGACACAAGCACGTCGATTGTCTCACGGCTTTGGGGAGCAAGCATTTTGGATACGGAATTTGAAGCGAGAAAGTCGCACCGGCTGGCGCCATGCTTAATAACATGACGTATAGCCTCACCACACAGGGCTAGGTGTTCGTCTAGGTTGGGCTTGTCCCTGGTCGTCCTAATAGAATCAACATAAGTTGTCCCGCCCCAACGGTAGGTGAGCAATACGCTTGCGTGCTTTCGGTCAACCACACAACTTACTGCTGAGACGCGGTCGCTGCGAATGAGGTCAGCACATAGCCTTTTCACGAACGTACCATCTTGAGAAGTCAGGACCGAATTCGGCCGGCCCAGTCCGAGTTTGATATACCGCTCAACCCATGCAGCGACGTCCTGCTTCTCGGTATGAACCTCAATTTTTGTTCGGGCATCAAAACCGGCTTTCTCGCAGGCAACTTGCACAAGCTTTTGTGTGTCTGGTCCAAGAGTATTGAGATAAAGCGGAAAGCTGGGCGGCAGCTCAATGATTTCATGCTTCACGCGACTGAAGGAGGACTCGCTCACGCCGAGATCCCTCATCAGCCTTCTGGCAAAAGGACTATCCGTTGGCACTCCTTTAAGGTTTGCAGTCCGCCAGACCGCGCCTTCGCCCAGCATCGCAGGCACGATCATTCCGGTCACACGAGTCCGATCGCGCGGTCGCGCTAAAAGATCAAAATACCCGCCTTGGAGACCGCCATGAGAGCCCAAGAAACGAAGTTCGTAATAGTCACCTTGCGTAAACTTTCGCCGCCGGATTAAAAATGCTGGGAGCAAACCAAGAAGTTTTGCGGCCCGGTCCCGGACGGCATAGACACGCAGATCATGGTCGCGCGCGAAAACCATCCACCAGTTCAGTACGTACTCCGCGGACTGAAACAAATCAGATTCCGGGCATTCAAGGCATAATTCGTTCCACTCCCTCGCCAGGGACGATACCTCCGCTTCCTCGCTTATTACCCTGAGCGACAAGCCCAAATGAGCCTGATGCTGGCCAGCAGCGCTAATTTGGTCCGGCTCCATAATCAGACCTTAGCGCCGATAGGTTACCGAAGCCCTTGCGGCCAGGGTGTCAAACTCGAGATTTTGAATATTATTTGACTCATCCGTGTAGTGAAAGCCGAAGGACAGGAATATATTTCTTGTGCGCTGAACCGTCACGGCAAAGGTCCAATCCAGGTTATCGCTCTCTTGCCCTGCCTCAGCAAACGTTTGATTTGCCCACTGTACCGCCGTGCTCAATGAAACAAGCGGGCTGATCTGCCATTGAAGTCCAACCGAGGCCCGAATCAACTCCTGATCCAGCAGAGACGTGTCGTAGTCCTGCTCGTCGTAGACCAAAAGCGCAGTCAGATTGTGCCGATCTGTAATGTCCTTAGTCCAATTCACTCCAAGCGAGCTACGCACAAATGGGTCTCGGGTGACCACCGTTTCCTGAACCTGCGGAATAACTACCGCGTTGCCAAAGCTTAGCGTGTCCGCAAACACATCCCCGATTTCTCGGGTCAGGACAACACCAAGATCTTCCCCACCTGTGAGTTGACGGCTCCACCGCATGCTGAAGTAAGGTGAGGTTACGTCCTCTGCGCCATCGAGGGCAGCTTCCGCATAGCCTACATCAATGGCAATTGATGAACTCTGCCCGGCACCTCCTTCAATTTCTTTAATATAGTTGGCGGTAACCTGCCGTCGTTCATAATCTGGCTGAAGGTCAATTTCCTGGTCGAAGCCTATCGTGCTTGTCTGTAGGGAAAGTCCCAAGGTACTTGTGGGCGTAAGAGATCGAGACCACTGACCAAAGACTCCAACTCCGTCCGAGTCTGTCGTTGCAGCATCATCGTCCGCATCAAAAAAATTGTAACGAGCACCCAAAACCAACGTGTCGGCAGCAGATAGATTCAGCGTCAGATCCGGACCGGTCGCAAATGCGTAAGTCTGCTGCACATTGTCAGGTGTCTGCACACCCAGGACGTTGATGTTCGAACGCGTCAGGCCATTCTGAACAACCCAATTGAGGCGACTCTCGACAACCCGGTAAGTGGCATTGGCCGATACAGTTCCGCGAAATTCGCTGTCGAAGGTATCGTCAACATAACTGGCGTGTTCAACCAAACCGAAGGCCTCGATATCGAGTCTTGAGCCTTGGCGATTGATTCCGAAGTCCAGTGACGGAAGAAGCATTATGTCGTCAATCTGCCCATCGGCTATTCGCGCAGTATTGTTGTCATATTCGATCAACATACCGATTCCGTAGTCCAGGTTTGCCCCGTACTGGCGGAGCAGCTGGGCAGACGCGTTGTCTGAACAGATTAATATCAGGCATATCGGAAGGAAAAGTCTTGCTCGATTCATCCTTTCATCCCCCAAACGAAGGAAGGCGGTTGAAAATCACGCCAGCAAACTTTTCTGGCGTGAACGTGTTGGTTGCGTCGACAATTTTTGACGACGTAGCCTTTCCGTACGGCACGACCATGCATACGAAGTCAGCATAGTTTTCGAGCAGGCGCGTATCAGCGGCAGCTCGCATATCCGGCGCATCAATGATGATAAAGCGATCAGGATACCGCTGCTGGAGCATATGTATCAGAAGACGCATATTCATCGTGCTCAAGCACTCGGTTTCGCGAGCGACCGGACCGCCAGCGGGGATCACTCGTATTCGCGGAATCGCAGCTGGCTTTATGATGTCGGAGATCGAGACCCCGTCGGGGTCATTCAAAAAATCCGTCAGGCCCGGCTCGGCGCGGACGCCTAGCAACGAATGAACGGCGGGCCGATAGAGATTGCAGTCTACGATCAAAGCGGTTTTGGAGCGGTCCAATGCAATTGCTGACGCTAGGTTCAGCGCAACGTGAGTCGCTCCGCCCCGTGGATATAGTGAGGTGATAACACATACATAGTTCCGCCCTTTGGAACGTTGAAGCAGGTCAGCGCGAAGTTCTCGGAAAGCGTTGAACGCCTCAAGGTGAGGCGTTCGCGCATGGATGATGAGATTTTCATCAAGTGCTTTCGGGACGAGCGGATTTGGCTCCTCCATCAATGCGATCAGTTCACGACCGGCCCCTTTTTCGGGATCGTTACTTTCTACGCTTTGGATTGGGACTGCGTCACTCATGATTCGATGCCAGTGAATTTCAACCAAGCGGCCGCACCGTACATCGCAGCCAGAGCCAAGACGCCGAGAATAAAGGCAACGCTGGACGCGTTTGCCGCGGCACCAGCCGTTTTCATATCAGATATGACGGACAGCACCGGCACTTGCAACTGCTCAATTTGTTCTTTCATTCGCACCCTTGGGTCGAACTGGACGAGTAGGGTGGTAATGCCCAAGGGCAACAAGAAGCTCAATACAAGCCCCGCTCCCGCAATGTGAAGAAACCGCAAGCCAACAGGAGTGTATGGAACCGCAGGCGGTTCCTGCACGGACATGATTAGACCCTGTTGTTCCTGGTCCATTGTCATAGAAACTCGTGCTTTTTCGCGCCGGCGCAGCAGATCTTGATAGATATCTTGATTGACCTGATAGTCTCGATTGAGTTCTGTGAGGGCCTGCTCTGACTCGCCGATTTTCTGACTGCGGTCGATCTCCAGACTCAGAAGACTCTCAAGTTCACGCAATCTGACCGCAACACTACTTTGACGCGTACGAATATCTGCCAGCCGTGAGCGAAGGTCACCATACAAATCCTGACCTGTGCCTTCGGCACCGGTGCCACTCGTACCGGCAACGCCGGCGACGCTCTCAAGCTCACTGAGTTCGGCACGGAGCTGATCGATTTGGCCCTTGATTTGAACAATGTCGGGGTAGGTGTCGTGGTAGCTCAATCGCAGCGTCGCCAGCTGGGTCTCGAATTCAGCCAGACGTGTTCGAATCTGAGTCTGTTTGCCCGCTGCGTTCGTGACTTGGGTCTCACTGCTAAGCTGCTGGACCAATGACATTTCCTGGGCATTGAGCTCAGAGATTTCGAGGCGTAGGGATTCAGACTCTCTGCGCAGGCCCATGGCGCGTTCACCGACCTGTCTGGACGACTCCGGTAGTGCATCCATATTAGCGTCTCTAAATTCGCGGAGCGCCATCTCAGATTCGACAAGCTTCCGCTGATACTCCTGCACCTGGCTGTCAATAAACCTGAATGCTGAGAGACTCTCTTCGCGCTGAGACTTCAAGCTTTCCCGAATGATCCAGTCAACGTACATATTGGCTACTTCGTATGCACGCTGCGGCTCCTGGTCCCGATAAGAAATAGTGATCAGGTTTCTACCGCGATTACGGACGTTTGTGCGACCCCTTAGGCTCGCCATGAGTCGCTCTTTTTCCTGGCCTGAAGTTGATTCGTCGATCAACTCCCCTACATCCAGGATTGTCTCCAGTATCCTGCGGCTGAAAGCGATTTCGCTGACAATCGAGGCCATGTAGGCGACCTCGGTCTGCTCAGCAACGCCGTCCATTAGCGGGCCGACGATGTTTCGGTTTTCCACCAGGATCGAGCCGGTGGATTCGTAAACCTTCGGCGTCGTGAAGGCAACGAAGAGAGCTGCAGCACTCACCAGCATCGCAACAACGATCCATAAGTTTCGGCGCGCAGAAAGCTCGCGAAAAATCGCTTTTATTAAACGTTCGGTTTGGGGATCCAACATGAGACTTCGTTCCCGTTAAAGCACCCGCTCTGGCACCGTGATGACGTCGCCAGGACGCAAGTTGTAGTTGGTTTGCAGATCCCCTTTGCTCAGAATCTGGTTGAGTAGAATATCGAATGAGCCTGGGTTGTCCCCAGATTTTCGAATCAGTTGGCTCCGATCAGAATTGGCAAATTCATTTGGGCCGCCGGCCGCCAGAACCGCGTCCAGAACAGTCATACCCTGACGATACGCAATTGTCACAGGCGATCTAACGGCACCAGTGACTCGGATTCTGGACAGGTATTCATGACTGTTCAGCGCGGTCATAATGACCGCGACGAGGGGGTTCTTTATGTAGGTCGATAGTTCTTGTTTGATGACCTCAGCGACCTGTTCCGGCGTGCGTCCTGCCGCCTGTACATCGCCGATAAGCGGGACGGAGATCTTGCCGTCGGGTCGAACTGGCACCGACGCATCGAGATCCGGGTTCCTCCAAACTGAAATTTGAACAACGTCATCCACCCCAATGAGATATTGGTCAACTAGAACCGCAGACTCGGCTTCCCCAACCGGCAGCCGATCGACGGCTCGCGGGGTGCCGCAACCAGAAAGGAGGAAACCGCAGGCCACTAGCATTCCCAGGACGAATATCCACTTTTTCATGTCAGCATCTCTCCTCAGAAAACCCGCCGGTTGCACCCAACCACTAATTCTTGTCAGTATATTATCGTAAGCAAGCGAGAATGCGTGCTAACGTGACACCAAACCCTGATTTCGACCAAATCTATAAAATGCTGGATGTGGACCCTGCCGACGGTTGGGCAGTTGTTCAGCAATCGTTTCGGCGAAAAGCTCAGCGCTACCATCCAGATCGTGCCAAAGGGAATCCCGTTATTGAGAAAATCGCCGCCCGGCGATTTGAAGAGCTCAATCAATCGTTTGAGGAACTCAAGCGTTTTTACCGAATTTTTGGCGACCTTCCACCGCTTGGCCTTAACGCAACAGCGGATTACACGCGCCCCAAGCGCAGTTCAGCTCGCACACCCCTAGTTCAACCTAAGACTGGCGTAATGAAAGACAGCAGCGCAAACAAGATCGCGTTTAACTGGGCTGTTCCCATCGGCACCGTCGTGCTTTTCATTGTGGCCGCAATCGTCGGGCTCTCTATCCTCTAACGCCGCTAGCGGCCTTTGCCAAACAGCACAACCTCTACGGTCGTCATCATCACGTAAAGGTCCAGCATGAGATTGTGGTTCTTAACGTAGTAAAGATCGTATTCAAGTTTGTTTTTTGAATCCTCAATGCTTGCGCCATAGGGATACTTGACCTGCGCCCAGCCGGTAATGCCCGGTTTCACGGTGTGGCGTTCGTCGTAGTACGGAATTTTCTCTCCAAGTTCGGCAACAAAAATCGGACGCTCAGGTCTCGGCCCGACAAAGCTCATCTCGCCGCCCAGGACGTTAAAGATCTGGGGTAACTCGTCGACCCGGCAGCGACGAATGATATTGCCGACACGGGTGATACGAGAATCAGACTTGTTGGCCCATCTGGCCTTGCCATCTTTTTCAGCATCGACGCTCATACTCCGGAATTTCAGAACGTCAAATAGCCTGCCCCGCTCACCGACCCTTTGCTGACGGTAAAAAACCGGAGCGCCCAGCCCGTCCTCAAGTTTGATCAGCAACGCGGTCAGCAGCATGACTGGCAGCGAGACCGCCAACAGACTTACGCTGGCGGCAACGTCAAAGGCGCGTTTCGTAATTGTACGAAACACATTTTTCGAACACCCATCACTGAAGACCAGCCAACCGGGGTTTAACATCTCCAGCCGAACACGACCGTCTTCTCTTTCGAAAAAAGTGGTCTGCTCGAGAATGGATATCCCCATCAACTTGCACTCAAGGAGTTCACTCATCGGAAACGCATTCCGCCGGTCATCGGCGGCTAGAACGATCTCTTCGACTCTCATCCGCCGGCAGTAGTCTGCAAGGCGCCCTTTGGCAATATTTGCAACGTCTCTTTGCGGAAGCTGGGGCGTCTCCCTATTCGCCGGCATGAAGCCGGTAATCTTGAGCGCGCTTCCATGTTCGGTCTGCACGCTGCGGCGGATTGCACTGGCCGCCTTCCCAGCGCCAAGAACAAGCACCCGCTTGCGCAGACCTTGGACGTTTAGGACTCGAAAAAAGAGCGGACGTACGATCGAAACCGCAGCGACGGCCGTCAGGAGCGATACGAGCAGTACACTTCGGCCCGAGTAGAGGTCAGGAAACAGATAATAGAAGACAGCGAGACCGAGCCATCCGATCGCGAAAGCGGCTCCGAGCCGGAGACAAAACTCGCCAAGTCGTTGGGCGCGTTGGTACTGGTACAAGCCCATGGCGCTCATGCCTGTTACCATAAAAAAGGCGAAAACTACCGCTCGCGGCAGAACGTCGCCCATGTAGGCGTCGGCTTGGCCCAGGTCTCCAAAGCGAACAAGAGAGCCCGCGTAGAGACACGCGAAGAGCAGCATGCCATCGATCGCTGCTAGTAAAACGTACGGCAGTCGAACGTACTGCTTGAAAATCCTAATCGTCGGCATTTTTTCCCCGCATCACCCGAACATAAGGCGTGCATCTTCCCAATACGACAAATTCTGCCGCAGCACTCCCCTTCGGAGCCTCTGCGACCCCTAGACTAGCCCATTCCCCGACGGATAAAAGCCTAGGTACTGAAACAATTGTTACATCCCTACGACACTTCGAGACGAATGCTTACACAGGTCTATTAAACGAATGTGGCAGCCGAAAAAACACAGTCGACGGCGCACAATTTTTCGCTAAACTTCTGCCCTATTCATTTCGGGATGTACCCTAGAATGACCTCCCCCACAGCAATAGAAAACGCCCACCTTGCGGTAATCGGCCTCGGCTATGTCGGACTGCCATTGGCGGTTTCGTTCGGTCATCACTTCAATACCACGGGTTTTGACATCAGTTCCGACAGAATTGCTGAACTTCGCGCCGGTAATGACTCCACGCTCGAGGTCGATTCTGCAGAACTCGCTGAAAGTAAACGTCTCCGCTTCGCCGATTCCCTCAACGACTTAGAAGCCGCAGATGTCTACATCGTCACGGTCCCTACGCCAATCGACCACAACAAGCAGCCAGACCTCTCCCCCCTAGAGTCAGCCTGCCGCTCTATTGGAACCGTTCTGAGACCCGGGAACATCGTTATTTTTGAATCAACGGTTTACCCAGGTACCACGGAGGAGTATTGCGGACCGATTCTCGAGGAAGTGTCGGGACTGTCACTGGATAAGGACTTTTTCCTCGGCTATAGCCCGGAACGAATCAACCCAGGCGACAAGCAGCACCGAATTACCGATATCGTCAAAGTGACCGCTGGCTCAACGCCAGAAATCGCTAAGTATGTCGATGATCTTTACGGCACGATCATCAAAGCTGGAACGCACCTGGCCAGTTCGATCAAAGTCGCTGAGGCGGCCAAGGTGATTGAAAACACCCAGCGTGACCTGAATATCGCCCTCATAAACGAGTTGGCGCTGATATTTGATCGCCTGGACATCGATACCCTGGAGGTGCTCGAGGCCGCCGGGACCAAATGGAATTTCTTGCCTTTTCGACCAGGGCTGGTGGGTGGACACTGTATCGGTGTCGATCCTTACTATCTGACCCACAAGGCGCTGCAGGTTGGCTACCACCCCGAGGTGATTCTGGCCGGTCGTAAGCTGAATGACGGCATGGGCGTTCACGTCGCCAGCAAGGTGGTCAAGCTCATGACCCAGGCCCGTCGGCACGTATTTGGTGCCAAAATCCTGGTTTTGGGTCTCACTTTCAAGGAAAACTGTCCAGATCTAAGAAACAGCCGCGTTATCGACATCATCAACGAACTTCGCAGCTATAACGCCGAAGTTGACGTACATGACCCCTGGGTGGAACCGACCGCCGCGAAGCACGAGTTCGGTATCGATTTGCTACAGGATCCTCCGAAGGCGCACTACGACGCGATCATCCTGGCGGTCGCGCACAAGGAGTTTTCAGACTCGGGCATCGAAGCGTTGAGGGCTTTAGGCAAACCTGGGCATATCTTCTTTGACATTAAATCGGTTTTTCCGGCAGATCAGGTTGACGACCGCCTGTAGACGGTCGCAACATCGCTGACCTGGTAAATCCGTCAATCGGAGTCTTCCATGCGAATCCTGGTAACCGGCACCGCCGGGTTCATCGGCAGTCATGTTGCCCATCAGTTGCTCGACCGGGGCGATGAGGTGCTGGGTCTGGACAACGTTAACGACTACTACGAGGTCTCGCTGAAGGAAGCGCGCCTGGCTCGACTGCTGGACCGCGATGGATTTACGGAGGCACGAATCGCACTAGAAGATCGGGACGCTGTCGAAAAGGCGTTTGCCCACTTTCAGCCTCAGCGCGTTGTCCACCTCGCGGCCCAGGCGGGGGTCCGCTACTCGCTGGAAAACCCTCGCGCCTACATCGACACCAATCTGGTTGGGTTTCTCAACATCCTGGAGCCCTGCCGCCACCAGCAGGTTGAGCACCTGGTCTATGCTTCAAGCAGCTCGGTTTATGGCGCTAACACAAAGATGCCGTTTTCTGTGCATCACAACGTAGACCATCCGCTCAGCCTCTATGCGGCCACCAAAAAATCCAACGAGCTGATGGCCCACACCTACAGCAGCTTATTTGGCGTACCCACGACCGGCCTCCGGTTTTTTACCGTTTACGGGCCCTGGGGAAGGCCTGACATGGCGCTGTTCATCTTCACCCGCAACATCCTTGAGGGTAAGCCGATCCAGGTATTCAACCACGGTAAACACAAGCGGGACTTCACGTACATCGACGACATTGTCGAGGGCGTGGTGCGGCTAACCGACCACATAGCTGCCCCAAGCGATGCCTGGGACAGCAACGCCCCCGATCCGGCAACAAGCAAGGCCCCCTACCGAGTTTTCAACATCGGGAACAATCAGCCGGTCGAACTCATGCGATACATCGAGGTGCTGGAGGAGGAGCTAGAAAAAGAGGCTGAAAAGGAGTTCCTCCCGCTACAGCCTGGCGACGTCCCCGCCACCAGCGCTGACATTGACGCTCTATCCAATGCAGTGGGCTACCGCCCCGCCACTCCTGTCGAAACCGGCATTAAGAACTTTGTAGCCTGGTATCGCGACTACTACCAAGTCTAGCCGGCTAGTCCAGCCAGAATCGGAGCTGGTAGTAAGCCATTCCCACGACTTCGTGCAGTAGATGGTCGAGCCTGCCGACAGAGCGGTAATCCGGCAGCAACCCCCGCCAATTCTCAGTGACGTCTACGCCGACAGGGCAGACCTCAACGCCATGGTGAGAAAACGACGCGCGACTCCTTCGCATATGTAGCGCAGAGGTAACAAGCCAAACGACAGCTTCCTGAGTCTGTGGATGCTGCGCTGCTGCCTGAGCAGCCTGCAGCGTGTTCGCCGAGCCCGCCAAATCGACAAGTGCCGACTCCCTGCCCCACATTTGACTCACGCGTCGAAACACGGCGGCTTCTTGTTGTGTTCCGGATACCAAAATCGGCACATCGCCGTTTGACGCCGAAATTTCCAAAGCGTGCTCAAGGCGAAGTAGCGATTTGTGAGTGAGCGTCGAAAAACTACGGCTGCCCAGCGGCTTTCTCACCCCGGCTGGCAGGAGGACAATGATATCTGGACGGGTGTTCTGGCAAGGCAGCGGCGCGGCATACTCTGCCTCCCATAACCGCGTTATTCCGTACGCCACCGGCGGCGTCATACAAAGAAGGAGCAGGCCGATACAGAACGCCCCGAGAAATACACACCAGACTCTTCGCCTAAGGAGCCAACTCGCCAACGTGAGCGCAATCAGCCAAGCCAGCGGGTTGGTCATCAACAAGCGCACAGGCGCCGGCCCGGCTAGCCAGCCAGCTTACGCTGCTCCGCCAGCTTCTGCTCCCAGGCCAAAGCCGATTCAACGATCGTGGACAGGTTGTCGAACTGCGGCTCCCAGCCGAGCAATTCGCGCACCCGGTCAGCCTTTGCAATCAGCTCAGGCGGATCACCGGGCCGACGATCAACCTCGGTGATTTTGAGTCGTTTACCCAAGCTCTGCTCAACCGCCGCGATCACCTCGCGAACGGTAAAGCCGCGTCCGTAGCCGCAGTTCATCGTCTCGCTTTGGCCGCCCCGGCGCAGGTAGTCCAGCGCTCGCAGGTGGGCGTCCGCCAGGTCCTCGACGTGAATGTAGTCGCGGATGCAGGTGCCATCGCGGGTCTCGTAATCGGTGCCGAACAGCTTTACTTCCTGACGAATGCCCATGGCTAGCTCCGACAGCACCTTGATCAGCAAAGTGGCTTTGGGCGTGTTTTGGCCAATCCGGCCGTGAGGATCGCAGCCCGCGACGTTGAAGTAGCGCAGCACCACCGATCGCAGCTTGCCGGTTGCGCCCACATCTCGGAGCATCCATTCCGACATCAGCTTTGAGGTCCCGTAGGGGTTGATCGGAATCGTCGGCGTGTTCTCTGAGGCAATTCCGTCTGGCGGCATCCCATAAACCGCCGCCGTTGAGGAAAACACGAGCTGATCCACACCATGATCCACACAGCTTTGGATCAGATTGCGGGTCTGCATGGTGTTGTTTTCGTAATAGCGCAGCGGGTCTTCGACTGATTCCGGCACAATCGTGCGAGCAGCGAAGTGCATGACCGTATCAATGTCGTGCTCGCTGAAGATCCGGTCGAGCAGGGCCCGGTCGCCAACGTCTCCCTGAACCAGCTCGCCGTAGAGGACGGCGTGGTCGAATCCCGTCGACAGGTTGTCGAGCACCACCAGCTCCTGCCCGCGCTCGCCCAGCTGGCGCGCCACGTGGCTGCCGATATAGCCGGCGCCACCGGTGACGAGTACCTTTTTGGCCATCACAAAATCCCCCGTAAAGTCCGTTTACCCTAATAGTGTAGCTGTAGGAAAACGTTGCATGGCGTTCAGACTGTCAAAATTTCTTACGGGAGCAATTTGCCCCTCGCGCGCGGCTGGAACCGCCAACTACCGGCAGTGTCGTAACTGACTGTTACAGGATAAAATTAGCTCATGAGTTTTTTCCAGGAACTGCTGAAACGACGGGTGCCTCAGATCTGCGGCATCTACCTGGGCGCAATCTTCGCGGGCGTGGAGTTCACCGACATTATCGTCGAGCGCTACGGCCTGTCCGATCTGTGGGTCGACGGCGTGTTGATCAGCATGCTGACCCTGCTCCCGACCGTCATCATGGTGGCCTGGTTTCACGGGGCGCCGGGGCGAGACCGATGGCGGAAGCGCGAGCTGGTCGGCATCCCGCTCAATGTGATCATTGCTGGGGCCCTCGTGATGCTCCTGGCGCCCAAGCAACCGGTTGAAGCGGCCTCCCAGATCCGCACTGCCACCGACGAAAACGGTCAGACAGTGACGATGGAGGTAGCGCGCGCTGATCTGGTACGGCGAGTGGCAGTCTTTTTTCTCGATCCCGAGGGCTTCGACAGCGAGCAGCCCTGGGAATCCTACGCCGCGAGTATGCTGATTAAGGCTGGCCTGCGTGCAGACCCGTTTGTCGAGCCGTACTCTCTCTATAACCAGTACAGCAACGGCCTGATCTGGCGGCTGAAGCGCGCTGGCCATGTCAAGGGCCTCAACGCGCCCCTATCGCTGCTCAATGAAGTCGCGCAGAGCTACCACCAGGAGTATTTTGTCGCTGGCAGTCTTACCCCTCTGCCTGACGAGCGGTGGCGCGCCGACATCTCACTTTACCGCACAGAGACGTTGGAGCGGCTCACGCAGCTCACGCTGGAAGGTGACTCGCTGTTTTCAATCAGCGACAGCGCGATCGATGGAATCATCAGCAAGCTCGATCGTCCGAAGGACACCAACATGGTGGTGTCGCGGCTTCCGGCGAGCGAGCTTCTCACCAGCAATACCGAGGCGCTGCGGCTTTATGTTGAAGGCAGCAATGCGCTCCTGCTGAACAACGACTACGAAACGGCCCAGGCGAAGTGGAAGCAAGCGATCGAGCTCGACAACGGCTTCGCCGAGGCCTATGCGGATCTGGCGGACGCCCAGGGCAGCCAGGGCGATTATCGGTCGGCGCTGGCCAATCTGAAAGAACTCAATCGGCTGAGCCATAAGCTTCAGGAGCGGCGTCGGATTCTCATCAAGGCCTGGACCTATCAACTGCAGGAGCAGGAGGAAAAAGCAACGCGGGTTTACGAGATGTATACCGAGCTGGAGCCGGAGAAGGCACAGGCTTGGACCTCACTTGGGTACAACTACATGTGGACGGGAAACCGGGTTGAGGACGCGCGGCGCGCGTTTGAGAAGTCGCTTGAGCTCATGCCCAATCAGTATTGGCTGATCTATCAGCTCGCTGACATTTACCGTGTTCAGGGGGATACGGACGCTGCGATCGCAAAGTACAACGAATACCACGAGCTGCTGCCGACCACCTACCTGCCCATGGTCGCGATTGGGGATATCAAAACCGAGAGCGGCGATCTTGCGGCCGCGCAGGAGTTTTACGAGAAGGGCCAGCTCGCTCAAACCAACATGGTGACGCCCGTCATCAAGCTGGCCATGAACCAGGCGCGCCAGGGCCGGCTGGAAGAGGCCTTCGAGCTGTTTGAGGAGGCCGAATTTGTAGCTGAAGCGCCTCGCCAGCTCGCCACGCTCTACGCGGCGCAGTCGCGACTGTATTCAGCGCTGGGTCAACCAAAGGCAGCGCTCGACATGCTGAAGAGGCAGCTCAAGATGGAGGCGGAGACCCTAAATCGCGTGGACGCAATGGTCAATCACATGCGCAACCTCCAGCTCTACGTTTTCGCCGGCGAATCGGCCGAGGCAGAAGAATTTTTGGGCACCATGGACGACATGTTTGGCCCGCCCTTCGACTTCATTCCCCGTATTGGCTACATGATTCTGCGAATGGCTGAGGGCAACGTCGAGGAAGCCGCGGGACACAACCGATTCATCGCAAAAGTTCTTGAGAAATCGGGGCGCAAGGACCTGGAATACGTCACCGAATTCACGTTTGGGATGATTAAGCGGCGCGGTGGCGAGATCGATGAGGCGCTGCGACTGCTTGAAAATGCGGCCGACCTGTACCGCCAGTCGATTCAGCAAAACAACGATGAAGCAGAAGCTGAGTTCGTGCAAATCAGCATTGAACTCGCCCGAACGGCCATCATGGCTGACAAAGCCGAGCGGGCGCTTGCTGCCCTCCAGCCTTTACTCACCAGCTGGCCCTACCATCCGGAAGGCAACTGGCTGGCGGCACAAGCGCAGAAGCAGCTCGGCCGAAGCCAGGCGGCGGAGAAATCGCTCGCCATAGCGCGCGATATGTGGGCTGATGCGGAGGAAGGATTTGAGCTTGCAGAGGCCGCACGAGAGGGGCTGACTTCAGCAAGTCTTTGAGCCCTGCCATCGCCAACAAAGCTTCCCTGCCCTGAAGTCCAATAGTTCGGTATCGTCGCACGGCACCCTTCCCATGGATCCCAGAGCCTCTAATGCCCGACTCCTTTTCTGGCTTCTCCTTCTCGGATACATACTGTTTATCCTAAGCGCTAGCTTCTACTCGGCCGACTGGCAGCGCCTTGAGGCGCTTGACCCCAACAAAAATGGCCATGGGCTATGGTTCGGCGAGGAACTCTCCTTCCGTCGTCTCCGTGATATTGCAACAAACGTCCTCTTATATATGCCTCTGGGCCTGTTCACGGCGGTGGTGGTTTCGCTCGGGCGTAAAATCAGGATCACCAATCCAGCCATCGCAGCCGGCTTGGCGTTGAGTATCGCCATCGAGACCGTTCAGGCGTTTGTCGGGAGGTTCTCAGATCCGACCGACATCGTGAGCAACTCGCTGGGACATGTCCTGGGCTACGTCGTCATGATGATTTCCGTCAACCGTTTTCATCTCAGCCCACCCGTGTTGCTTGGACTCAGCTCAGATCAGAATGGCGCAAACCAACTGCAAACCCTGCAAGGCTTGCGTTTTCTTTATATCGCCATTTTTTACATCGTTGCCTTATTGCCGCTCGACTTTGCTGTCGGCCTTACCAACATTTTCCGCAAACTCCAGCCTGAGGCTGGCGGCGACCCTCGACTCATTTTGGATCTCCTCTACCACTGGAAGCAGCCAGGATTTCCGATCAGGTTTCTGACCTTGACGGTCCTGGCATACGTACCAGTGGCCCTTTTGACATCGCTCATCGATCAAGGCCGTGGTGTATTCAGCTTGTCCCGAACGGTTTTGCCGTGCGTCGGTTTAGCGTTGGCGACTGAGATCTCCCAGATATTTGTCGCAAGCGGACGCAGTGACGTGCTGGTCATTCCACTCGCTGCGGCCACCGGGTTGGCGGTTGGCCTGGCCGTAAGAGCTGCCAGGAAAAACTATCGCGCCCAAACCGACGCGCGGGGTCTCAGTCGATTCCTGATCCTGCTGATCGTCTGCTATCTGCTGTTCCTTTTCTCGCTCGCCTGGGCGCCCTATGAATTCGAATCACCTGGAACCTGGAAGCGAAAACTGCTGAGTGAAACAAACCTGATTCCGTTCCGCCTGCATTTCTCCAGCAGGTCGGTCGCAGCCGCGATCGATATCGTCCGAGAACTTGCGATCCTGGTGCCGCTGGGTGCGCTGATTGCACACTGGATGCAAACGGTCATTGGCTGTCAACGCTGGCTTGTGCGCGCCGCGGCAGGAGGAATTCTTGGGCTGGGCGTCGGTTTAGCTATCGAGGGGTCCCAGAGTTTGGTCGTGGGAAGATATATCGACGTTACCGATGCGCTACTCGCGGCAGCCGGCTGTATGCTCGGCTGCGTTGTTTGGAGTTCGTTTGCGCCGCGTGTCAGCTCTTCCCCTTCGATCGCACGAACCAAATAGCGCTAACCCTCTGGTCAAATATCGGGCACAGCAAGCAGAGTAAAAATGCTCATGCATACTCAACCGCGATCACTCACGGACTAGTTCGGGGCCAGCACCAGCTCAACCACCACCGTTTCGCCGCCGCTCAGCTCGACTAATCTTGGTTCGAGTACGTAAGCCCGCTGGATCAGTGATTCATCCGAAGCGGCCAGCGCAGACTTAATTGCAGAAGCGCGCGCGCTGGCTAGTTCGCGCAGGGCGTCGTCTGAGATTTCTATGGCATCCAGCAGCTGTTCTTCGACGGCGGCAAGGTCTGGCAGCGGTTCCGCGCCCTCCTCTTCTGTCGGCAGCGTGGGGAGTTCGCCGATTTGCGCCTGAAACGCCTCCAGCAGCGCACTGACTCCGGCTTCTTCATCCAGATCGGTGAGACCCAGGTCCGCTTCCAGGCGCTGTGCCTTCAGAGCCGGTGCATCCAGACCGCGGCTGGCGACGCCCGCGATGTCCAGGCGCAGCGTTGGGCGCTGCAGTAACGCTTCCGAGAGTTTTGAGAGTCGACCGGTGGCTTCGTCATCCAACTCGCCGGTGCCGGGCTGGAAGTTGACGTACTGCAGGTCTTCGCCGCCGCCGGGAATGAGCTTTCCGAGAATGAAGAACGGTGAGGCAGCGGCCTTTACGATTAGGTTCACGAATGCCTTGAACACCACCGAGCCGATGCGGAACTTTGGATCGTTCAGGTTGCCGGCGACCGGCACGCCGAGGTCGATGTTGCCGGAAGAGTCCTTGAGCAGCGCCAGGGCGAGATCCAGGGGGAGCGACACGGCATCTTCACTGTCTACCGAGCCGCCAAGGGTCAGCTGGCCGAGGACGACCTCGTTGCTGCCCTTGAGGCTGTCGCCGTCCAGCTCGTAGCCTAGTTCCAGGTCCAGCCGCCCGCGTTGGATCAGGCGTCCAACGAACTTGCCCGCGTATGCATTGGCTGATGTCAGGTCGATGTTCTTGGTGGACAGGGTAACCTTGTTGCGATTCTCAAGCGGGTTGAGTTCTCCGGCAATACCAATGTCGGCGTAACCCTCCAGCTTGCCCACAAAGTCCAACGATGCCGGCTTGTCCACATTGCTGTTGAGGCCTTTCAAGGTGCCGCCAAACTGGTTGATGCTGGCGCTGAAGGCCGGCTGAACCGACGCGTCGGCAAACCGCAGCGTGCCGCCGTCGATGGTGAGTTCACCCAGCTCGATGACGGGTCCCGGCGCCTCCTCGGCCTCAGCCGCAGTCTCCGGCTGCGTCTCCGCTTCCGTCTCATCGGGGGAACCGGTGAGCCGCGAGATGTTGCTGCTGCCGTCGGCGGCAATCGCAAACGTGGCGTTCGGTTCGCTTAAGGACACTCGATCGAAGTGAACCAGCGCCGGCTCATCTTCCGGCACGTTCACGTCGATGCCGTCCAGTGAGAACGACGCAAAACCCGCCAGCGGGCCTTCTTCGCTGCTGGTGGCGAGGTCGGAAACCTCCACCGAACCGTCCGCTTTGAGCCCTTCACTCAGGCTCACATTGAGCTGCGCGCCCAGTGCACCGCTCTCAACATTCACAGCGGCCGACTCGCGAACGTAACCCGTCAGCCAGGGCAGCGGAAGCTGGCTCAGCGTCAGGCCGCCGTCAACCGCAAGCGGCGTGAGCACATGCTGCCCATCCCAGAGAATCTGGCCGTCGCCCAGCGCTGCGTCCATCTTGACCGGAAACTGCGTGCCGGGCGACAGATCAAAGTCCGCCAACGACAGATCGTTGATAGTGAGCGTCTGAGCGGTTTCAGGCTGAACCGACTGGTCGGTCCAGTTGATTGGCAGATTGTTGACGGTCACGGAATTAATTGCGAACTGGAAGGCTTCGCCACTCTCGCCAGCAGGATCCTGGGAGGAGGCCTCCGCCTCTTCAGGATCAGAAACCTCACCGCCGGTCAGCGCCGCTGGCAGCATGAGCTTACCGTCGGGTCCGCGGGTCAGGTTGATGGTGCCATCGTTCAATGCAACGCTGCTGATCACAGCGCTGCGCTGAGCGAGCGACACGTCCGGCCCTTTCACCGTCAGGCTCGCTAGCTGAAAGAGCGACTGACCGTCCTCCAGCGTCATGTCCGTATCCGTTAACGACCAGCTGCCGTTGCTGGTTGCCAGCTCGAGTCCGTCTGCACCGTCGACGTTGATGTCGAGACTGCCGTTGAGCGTCCCGCTTTCCCACTCGATGCCGTGGAGATATCGCGCGTAGCGCCACGACGGCTTCAGCTGAAGCTCGCTGACCGTCAGCGCCCCATCGAACGTCAAAGGCGTCAGCGCAAAGGCCCCTTCCAGCCGAACCTCACCCTGGCCTTCGTGCGCAAAAGCAATCGAAAACGGTCCTGGTTCCCCTACCTGCGTTGTCAGCCCGCTGAGGGAGAAGTTCAGGCCTCCCAGTTCGGTGGTATACGTCTCGGGATGGGGTTCGTCCGCGTAACGAATCTTCCCGTCGATCACGTCCGTTTGGGTGAGGGTGAAGATCCAGGGCTCGGACTCCTCAGCGCTTGCCGGCGCCGAGTCTTCGGTGGGCGGCACCAGCTCCAGCCAGTGCGGATCGCCGGCCGCGGTCAGAATGACGTTTACGTCCGGCTTTTCAAGAATCAAACTCTTCAGGGTGATGTTGCGCCGAATCAGCGGCGAGAGCTGTGCGTTAACGTAGATGCGATCGGCGGCAATCAAATCCCGACCCTCGCGATCCTGACTGGCCAGCTTTTCCAGCGTGACCGACAGCACCAGCGGATTGACCTTCACCCTCTCAACCGACAGATCCACACCCGCCTGCTCTTTGGCCTGGCTGATCAGCTGCTTCTTGAGCTGCGAGGGGGCAATAAAAAACCCGGCTACGCAATAGAGGACAAACAACGACAGGACGACAACACCCGTCCACTTCCACCGGTTCATCGGGAGATTACCCTTCGGTCTCTAGAGGTTGGAATTATGCCCTGTCCATCGTTGTGGAAACATGACCAATGCACGTTCGTTAACGAATCGAATGACGCCGCCTCTATCGCGAAGGCAGCATCGCCGGTGCCTTAGCCGGTGACGAGCTCGTAGCAGGGCTCGTACTTCGTGCCCGGCAGCTTCATGCGCTGCTGCTCGACGAAAGATGCCAGCAGTCGATCGAGGCGGTCCATGATCTCAGGCTCGCCGCGCATCTGGAACTTACCGTGTTCCTGGATCGCACGCAGACCGTTCTCTTTGACGTTGCCGGCGACAATGCCGGAAAAGGCGCGGCGTAGATTGGCGGCCAGGTCGTGCGCCGGCTGATCGCGATGTAGCGGCAGGTTCAGCATGTTTTCGTGCGTGGGGTCGAACGGCACCTGGAACGCCTCCGGAATCCGGAGACCCCAGTTGTAGAAAAAAGCGTCTTTGGTGTTGCGGCGGTGTTCCCGAACCTCCGCCATCCCGGACATCATGCGGCGTGCCACACCTTCCGGGTCATCGACAAAAATCTCGTACTTGCGCTGCGCCTCGGCCCCGAGGGTGGCGGCAATAAAATCGTCGATCTGCTCGAAGTAGGCTTTGCTTTCCGCCGGGCCGGTGAACACCAGCGGAAACGGTGCGTGGCTGTTCACCGGGTCGAGCAGCAGGCCGAGCAAATAGAGGATCTCCTCGCAGGTGCCCACCCCGCCCGGAAACACGATGATGCCGTGGCCAAAACGCACAAACGCCTCCAGCCGCTTTTCGATGTCCGGCATGATCACCAGCTGGTTCACGATCGGGTTCGGCGCCTCGGCGGCAATAATGCCCGGCTCCGAGATGCCGACATACCGCGCCGGGTAGGTGCGCTGCTTACGGTGAGCCACCGACGCACCCTTCATTGGTCCTTTCATGGCGCCCGGGCCACAGCCGGTGCAAATCTCCAGGCCCCGCAGGCCAAGGTGATACCCCACCTTCTTGGTGTAGTCGTACTCGTTGCGAGAGATGCTGTGCCCACCCCAGCACACGACCATGCTGGGATCCTCACCGGGGATGAACACTCCGGCATGCCGCAGGATCGAAAATACGGCGTTGGTCACGCCGTCGGTGCTGTCAAAATCGAACTCATCTGCCGCCACCTGACTGTTCACAAACACAATGTCGCGCAGCACGTCGAACAGCATCTCGCGGATACCCTCAATCAGCCGCCCATCCACGAACGCCTCCGAGGGGGCGTTGGTGAGCTGGAGCTTGATCCCCCGGTCCTGCTGTAGCACCTGGATCTGGAAGTCCTCGAAGGCCTTCATCAGCTCCTGGGCGTCATCCTGGTCGTGCCCGCTGTTCAGAATAGCCAGGCAGCAGCGCCGGAACAGATCGTGGAGCCCACCGTGTCCGGCCTGACGCAGCCGCGCCACCTCCTGCTGGGATAGAACGTCCATGCCACGGGTGGGCGTGATGTTGACGGTATCGCTGAGTTGGTTCGACATAGGTGGGGCTCTTTGCGTGGACGAGCGATTATCGCAGAGGCGAACGGCGCACGACAGAGCTTAGGCTCCCGACCCGCGTCGCCTCAAAAGAAGGAAATCGCTCGAAAAGGAAAGGACAACGCCCGATCGCCCTACTCGGCGATGTCGAGCTCACCGGTATTGCGTTTGCCCGCCTGCTGGATGCGGTGCACCAGATCTGCCGTGCGCTGCGCGCGCTGCTGGTCTTCGCGGCGACCGCGATACCAGACGATAAACGTCAGCACCAGCAGCAGCAGGACGCCGAGCACCCATGGCCACCAGCCGAGGCCTGACGTGCGCTGGGCGGCTTCCGGCGTGTTGGTAGCGTTGGCGAGTTCCGACTCCACGGCCATGGGGCTGGGCGTGGGATCTGGTGTCGCCTGCGCAGTCGGCGCCACCGCCATGCTGGTGGGTTCGGTCGCTGCTTCTTCGGCAGCATCTTGCGCCGCTGCTCCGAGCTCCTGCTCAGCAGCCGCCACCTCAAGATCCTGCCCTTCCGCAGCTCGCAATGCGATGAGTTTCCGGAGCGTCTCAATTCGCCCTTCCAGCTCACCGACGCGGTTTTTCAGGACGTCGTTTTCTTTCCGGTAAGTCTCGATTTCGGCGGTGGCGTAAGCCAGGTCGCGGCGTGCCTCCTGGGCCCGCAGGCCGAGCTCCGTGTCATCTTCGTCAAGCCAGTTATTCAGCGAATTCAGGATCTCGCCGCTGGTGGGCGTGCCGACCAGCTCCAGGCGAGAGTCTTCGTCGGGGGCGCTCTGCCGCGACGGGGTTGCCGGCTGCGGAGGCGCTTCAGGCGTCACGACGGCGGCCGGCGCCTCGGCCATGCGTTCGGGGGCCGGTGCGGCCGGCCTCGGCGCGGGCGCCGACACGCGCGGGCTAAAGCCGGCCATCTCCGGCAACGTCAGGCTGACGCCAGCGCGCATCCGGTTCATATCGCCGCCGATGAACGCGTCGGGGTTCAAGTCGACAATCGCCTGCATGTATTGAAAGCCATTCAGAGGCTGATCCCCCGCAATGTCCGACACAATCTGGGAAAGCGTCTGGCCACTCTGAACCGGGCCATAGTTATTGCCGGAACTCACCGCCGCCACGCGACGCGACGTTGGCGTGCTGACCGGCTCGGCAATCTCGCGCGGCTCGGGTGCGCTCGGCGTCGGCACCGGCGTTGTCACCACGCCGTCAATCTGCGGTGCGAAGTCGATGATCACCGGGTAGTGCCGCATGCTTTCGCTATCGTCGGCATTCATGATCAGTACTAGGTCGATCACGAGGTCAGTAACGGGTAGCTTGGAGCTCAGGCGCACCACGTTTCTGCCGCCCACGAGCGATAGCGTGGCGGTGTAGTCACTCAAGTTTCTTGGCGGGTTGATGTCCATCCGCTGGTAGCGAGTAGGCCCGGCCAGCTCCACCGACAGATTTCGAACGTCGTCGGTGCTCAGGAGTTCGATCGTCGCGTCAAACGGCTGATTCAGGTACGAGTTCACGTCGAGCTCGCCGAAGCCGACCGCCCACAGCGCACTCGATGGGCACACCAGCATCGCAGCCAACAGGCCGCGCCAGCGAGACGTTGGCACTTTTTTCTGTCTACTAAACATTACGGGAAAGGAGTGTATCGACTGGGAGGGGCTGTCACAACTGATTGCAACGATCGTTCATAAAGCAAAAAGCCGGCCCGGATCAATGCCCGGGCCGGCTTTTTTAAAGGACTTACTTAAGTGAACTTAGAAGGTCACACGCAGACCCAGCTGCACCTGCCAGCGGGATTGGCCAATGCCATCCTGGCGACGGTTGAACTCGGTGCGCCGCAGGTCATAGATGTAGCGACCGTCGGCCGTCAGGCCTTCGAAGTCAACAGCCTCGGCCACGTATTCGAAAGGCACTTGGTCGATCCGGCCCCACTCATCGTTAATGAGGTTGCCGAAGTTCAGGATGTTGATGTAGATCTCGCTGCCACCCCAGTCGAAGAACGGCAGCTCCTGGCGGATGCTGATATCCAGAGAACCAACCGACTCGCTGCGGCAGTGGTTGCGGGTCACAACCGTTCCGCGAAACTCGCTCAGGCAAGGCGTGGCGTCAACCAGCGCGAAGAACTCGGCCTCTTCGGCCGGGTCGGTGAACTCGACATCGCCTGGGCCAGCCGGCACAAACAGCAGGTCATTGTCGAAGATACGATCGCCGTTGGCGTCATTGTCAAAGGTGAAGCTGAACGGACGGCCCGAACGGCGCTCGTAGAATGCGGTGACGGAGGTTTCCAGATCACCAAACAGGTTGTCGCGGAACTCGATGCTGGCCACGGTGCGGCTCTGGATCTCGTAGTTGGCGGTAGTTTCCTGCTCTTCGTTCGGGTTGAACGTCGCGCGGTTATTCCAGTTGGAAATCGCGCGGCTGGAGGTACCCGGATTAACGGCGTCCGAGCGGCTCCAGGTTTTGCCCAGCCTGACGGTCCAGTTGTCGTTGAAGCGCTTGCTGAAATCCAGCGTGAAGTTGGTTGATGAGCCCTCGCTGGTGTTTTCCAAGAGAAGAACATCGTTGAACGCGGCATCAGCGTTGCAGCGGAATCCACTGGCTGCTGTCGGGTCACACCAATAGTTGTTGCGGCCGTCCGGGAGCAAGCCGTTGGGCGTCGCGGCAGTTGCGTTGGGCGCCCCAAGATTCAGATGACGATACTGGATCGCGTTTTCCACCTCACTATGGACCAGCTCGGCGGTACCCTGAATACCCCAGGGCAGCTCGCGATCGTAGGCGAGGTTGGCGCGCCAGATTGTTGGCTGCTCCAGGTTGGGGTCAATCACGTCCACGTCCTGCTGAGCCGCGTCCGCGCCACCCGCTGGCAGCGGCTGGTTGTCCGGGTCAGCGGAGTAGCGAATCGTGTCGTCCAAACCGAAGACGTTAAGGTTGCCGCCCGGGTTGGTGAATGGATTGGATAGCCATACACCGGCGCTGGAGCCAGCGAAGAGGCCTACGCCACCGCGTAGCTGCGACGAGTACTCACCCTGGCTGATGTCCCAATTGAAACCCACGCGCGGCTGAATAATCTCGTTGCCATCGATCGTGGCGTCGTTTCGGAACCCGAACGTGTCGGTGAACAGCTGGTTGAACAACGGCGAGTCGTCCACGCTCGGGATATCGATTCGAATGCCGTAAGTTAGGGAGAAATCGTAGGAAACCTCCCAGGTGTCTTGGATGAAGAAACCGGTGTTCTCCAGCGCCCAGTCGGCCGCGGGAAACGGGTCAGCGGGGTTGCTGCCGATCCGGTATTCGTAGTCGCTGGGAATCCCGGCTTCGAAGTCTTCGATGCTGTCGAACTCATAGCTGCCAAGGCTCCCGAACACAAACGTGTTCGCAATGTCGGTTTCCTTGTAATCGAACCCGAACTTGATGTTGTGGTCGCCCCAGATGTATTCGCCAGCCGCGTAAAACGTCGTAACGTCAGTGTCCAGGCGGTTGGCATGACGGAACCGCTCCGTGCCGAACAGCACGTCACCGGCTTCGGTCATGACCAACGTCTGAGGTGCGCGAGAGCGCGTAATCGGCGTGCTCAGATAGCTGCTGGTCGAAAAGTTGACCTCGGTCGTCAGGTTGGGCGTCCAGTCGGAGTACCAGATCAGGTTTGTCGCATCACGTTCAATCGCGCTGGTGTACCAATAGCTGCCCAGTGAAAACTCACTCACGTTCCGATCGGGGATGATGACCTCTTCACCCGTGTTTTCCGTGTACGTCAGCTGGAGGCGATTGCTGTCGTTCACATTCCAGTCAAACTTCACGATGATGTTCTCGTCTTCGTCAGCAAGATCGCTCGGATCTTCGAAGGTCCCAACATCCAGACCGTACTGGCTCTGCGCGATGTTCGCGATCCGCTCGATCTCCGACTGGTCGAGCTCAAAAATGGTTGAGGCGTTGCTGCCCAGCAGGCCAACACCCGGGCCTGGCTCGGTGCGATCAAATCCTTCGTAGCCGACGAAGAAGAACAGCTTGTCTTTGATGATCGGGCCACCGACGGTGAAGCCGTAAACGTCTTCTTCAAACGTCGGGAAATCCTGTCCGTTTTCGTTTTCGCCGATCAGGCTATCGTCGCGGAACAGGTAGTAAACACTGCCGGAAAACTCGTTGGTGCCGCTCTTGGTCACAGCGTTGATGCTCGCGCCGTTGAAGTTGGACTGTGCGACGTCGTAGGGCGAGATGTTGATCTGAAATTCTTCGATGGTCTCGATGGAGATCACCTGGTTCCGGGCCGGCAGGCCGCTGGGGTTCAGGCCAAACTCGTCGTTGGCGGGCACGTTGTCGATAGTCAGGTTGTTGTATCGATTGTTTTGGCCGGCGACCGAAAGCTCCTGTCGGGCCTTGTCGACCACCACAACGCGTGGGTCGAGACGGGCAAAGTCGTTCAGGGAGCGCGAGATCGTCGGATAGTTTTCGATCTGGTCGCGGGTGATGGTGGTCATCGTGCCCTTCATATCCGGGCCAAACTGACCGGCGGTCGCGATGTCACCGACCACCTCCAGCGTGCCGAGCTGGGCCGAGCCGCTCTGCAGCTGGGCGTTCAGCGCATACTCGTCCGAGAGGTTGATATAAACCTCACCAAACTGATCGCCCTGGAAACCTTCTTTGGTTACGGTGACGGTGTAAGGACCGCCCACCCGCAGACCCCTAGCTCGATAGCGTCCGCTTTCCTGGGTCACCGCAGTTTTGGCGGTGCCGGTCGGCTCGTGAACCACCAGCACCTCAGCGTTAGCCACGGGAGCGCCGGTTTCGTCGGTAACAACACCCGCGATGCTGGATGTCGAGAACTGTGCGTAGGCTGGGGCTGCCAACAGGAATGCGGCCGCAGCGATAAGCAGCGATTTATAGAGTCTCATGGTGTGCCTCGTCTCTGAAAACAGGTCAGTTTGGGTTGCCCGTGACGCCTGGGGCGAAACCGGAGATAGGTTTTGTTATTGGTTCCGGTCCAGCTCAACCGAGGTTGAACGCCGCCATTTTACGAAGAAATGTTATCGATTTGTTAAAACGCGCGGAAGAATGTGCAATCGTTGCTCAAAGGGTCTGCAGAGCGCTGATTTTCCAGCAGAAAGCATGACCTATGGCCTACGAAAAAAAGTCCCCGCGATGAACCGCTGAAGCGCGCGCAGCCTACCCCATCACCCAATGGCCAGGCCAGCCACCCTGAGGCGGCCGAACGACCAGGCTTTCGCAGCGGCTCGCGAGCATTTCAGCGGTGGGATCTTGCTCGGAAAGCTGTGAAAAACCCGTCACGGCGAGCTGGAATTCTCCCTCCAGATACCAAGACAGGGCGCGGTCGAAGCGCCGCAGGTGACGCTCTTCCGCCAGGGCCGGGGAGTCCAGCACCTGGTAGAGGCCCACCGGCTGATCTTTGCCCCTGACCGCCACGCGGTCGATCTGCCGGATCGGATAGCTTCCGGTCAGCGCACCCAGCGTCAGCTCGGAGATCATGAGCCGTGCTCGGTACTGTTTGCTGGCGCTTTCAATCCGGGCCGCGAGGTTTACCGTGTCGCCGATCACGGTGTAGTCCATCCGCCGAGCGGATCCGATGTTGCCGACCACCACCTCACCGGTGTTCAGCCCGATGCCGATATCGATGGCGTGGTGGCCGCGGTCCACCCGGCGCTGGTTCAGAGCCTCCAGCCTGTGCAGCATGTCCAGCGCCGCCTTGACCGAACCGTCCGCGTCGGTCGGCCCGGGAAACGGAACGCCGAACGCCGCCATCACCGCGTCGCCGATGTATTTGTCGATCACCCCGCCCTGCTCGCTGATGGCCTCAGCCATCTCGGCAAAGTACTCGTTGAGCATGGCGACGGTCTGGCGAGCCCCGATGCGCTCCGACATCGAGGTGAATCCCCGGATGTCGGAAAACAGTACCGTCACCTTCTGCTGCGTGCCGCCGAGACTCGCTCCGTGGTCCGACAGCAGGCGGTCAGCCACCGTATGCGGCACGTAGCGCGACAGCGTGGCGCGCACCCGCTTCTCCTCGGAAAGATCCTCCAGCACCAGCATCGATCCAATGGTGTGGTCCTCCAGGTCCGCCAGCGGCACCCGTGCGAGGTTCACGGAGTGACGCTTGCCGTCGTCCAGCACGATCTCCTGATCCGGCAGATAAAGCTCCGCGCCACCGGCCACAATCGCCTCCAGCCACTGATTCTCGGCGCTCAGCACCGCGTCCAGCGATTGGCCCAGGAGTTCGTCCGACGTTGCCAGCAGGCGCTGCGCCGCCTCGTTGACTTTCACCACCACGCCATCACCGTCCAGCGTGATCACCCCGTTGGTGAGGCTACGCAGGATGGACTCGTTGTAGTTCTTCATCCGGTTCAGGTCGGCAAACAGCTGTGCATTCACCAGCGCCACCGACGCCTGCGCCGCAAAAGCCCGCAGCCGGCTGGCGTCATCCCGGGTGAACCGCCCGTCCAGCTTGTTGATCGCCTGAATAACGCCGATGGTGTCACCCGCCCGGCTGGTGATCGGCACACACAGAATGTTCCGGGTGACGTAGCCCGTCACCTCGTCAAACCGCCGATTAAACTTCGGGTGCTCATACGGGTCGTCGACCGTCAGGCTTTGACCGGAACGAAACACCTGCCCGGCAATACCTTCGTCCGCCGGAAACCGTAGCTCCTGAGCTTCGCCTTCCGCGACCTTCGACCACAGCTCGTCGGTGCGCGCGTCGTGCAAAAACAGGCTGACGCGGTCAGCGCCGACAAACGACCGGGTGGTCGCCACGATCATGGTGAGCAGCTGGCCGAGCTGCAGCTCGGTGGCCAGCGCCAGCGACACCCGGAACAGCTCCGCCTGCTCTTCGCTCGCCCGTTTGAGGGTGCCAATCATCTGGTTGGTCTTGCGCGCGATCAGGCTAAACTCATCGCGCGTCACCACCGGCACCACCGTGTCCAGCCGTCCGCGCGACACGTCGCTCAAACCGGCAATCTGCAGGCTCAGCATGTAGCGAAGGTTATTGCCGTACGACCACATCAGGCGGAGCGACAGCGCCAGCACCGTCAGCAGGATAAAACCAATGTCGATAAACACGGCACGGCGGAGAAAGGCGTGCGACTCGCGATCGACGTTGTCGATGATGAAGTCGATATCCTTGATCAGCACCAGCGCCGTGACCAGTCCGGTGAAAATCGCGATGCCAAAGAAGATCACCACCAGGCGACGGGTGATGGGGAAGATGCGCTGCTCTACGCCCGCTGATGCCGGCGGCGGCGGCGTTCGCCGCTCCCGCCGAAGGCCGTTATCCAGGCCAGCAAAGATGCCGAACGCAAAGCAGCCGATCAGCACCTTGAAACCCGACTCCAGCGGGAAGCCAAACCAGAAATGGTTGTATAGCGCGATGGCAATCCCGGCGACGGTGAACAGCGCCAGGTCGATCAAGAACTGCAGGACCGATCGGCCGAACGGGTCGTCCGGCCGCATCAGCTTTTCCTCGAGCAGCAGCTTCAGCGCCAGCACGCTGGCAAACGCCACGCCAAAGGTCGCCAGCACCACCAGCGGGTTGAGCGACTCCACAAACGGGCACACGCGGGTGCCGTAGAAGCTTAAGGTGATGATCGCCAGCAGGTAATACGCCAGCGCCAGCTTCTGGTCGAACGGTTTGACCTGCGCCGCCGCTTTGACAAATTCGCCGGTGACCGCCACGTGGCCTCCTAGGATCCCCTTCCACGACCAGTATAACGTTGCCCCGACGCAGGCTCCTCAGCGCCCGCAAGGCTGGCCGGATGGACCAGCCTCCGTCAGCCCAGGTCAGCTCTGCAGCGAAAGCTGCGTCAGCGTCTGCTGGTAGGCGTCGCGAAACGGCTGGAGCCGCTCGGCGTAGGGCGCAGACCGTCCTACTGAACCTTGATGGATCGGCTGGCGGACCTGCAGGTCGCTGCTAGTGAGCACTTCGTTGCGCCGCTCAAAAAAGCGGGCGCACTCATCCGACCACTCAAGCCCAACGGCTTCGAGCAGCTGACGCGCAACAACGTCGAAATCCGCGGTCAGCGCTTCGTAGCGGACGGGCACGATTGCCGACGGACCACAGCGTTCCTGCCACTGCCCCATCAGGTAATCGTGCAGCGCATGCAGTCGCCCGATGTCGTGCAGGTTGAGCAGCAGGTTAGGCAGGGAAAACGCCGCGGTGAACATCGACCACGCCGTGTCCTGCGGGTCGCGCTGCGTGTGGATCACGTGGCCGTTGGGAAACAGCGCGCACGCGGGCCCAACCAGCGAGAAGTTGAACGGCATTTTGTCGACCACGCGCAGCGACCCGGGTACCCCCAGTTCGTGCGCGCGGCGAAGGTAATCTTCGGCCGTCTTTTTGAGCGTATCGGGCGCCAGATCGAACGCGTCCAGCGTCGTGACCGCCGGGTTCGTGGTAGCGCCATCCGCAGCACTCGCCACCTGGGCGGCCGCCAGACGGGCGCTCACCAGGTTGCTCAGAATTCGGCGTTCCCCAACCGAATGCACCTCGGGGTGAGCGTCCAGCACCTGCGCCAGCAGCGTTGAACCGCTGCGCGGCATGCCGACCACAAAAATCGGTGCCGAGCTGGCGTGTTCCCGCTCACGTAGCTCGGCCATCCGCTCGGGCGTAAAGCTGGCCACGTAGTCGGGCGCCATCTCAATCTGGCGCGTCAGGGCCCGAGACTGCCCCGGATCGCGCAGCAGCTCACGAGCCTGCTCAAAGGCGGTAAACGCCTCGTCATGGCGGCCGAGCTGATCGAGACAGCGGGCCTGCGCCACCTTGAGATTGGCATGCTGAACCTTTGTCAGCTCGCCAAAGTCCTGCGCCATCACCTCGAGCCAGTGCGCCGGGTCAGCCTCCGGGTCGCGAGAGAAAAACAGATACACCGAGCTGAGGCGCGGCTCCGCGGCTTGAGCTTTGAGGTAAAGCTCCCGGGCCTGAGCCAGCTCCCCGATCGCGAGCGCCAGGTCGGCCTCCCGCGCGGTGAGCAGCGGTTCATCGGGGTTGGCGGCGCGGAGCGAACTGAGCAGCGAGCGGGCCTCCGCCGGCAGAGCGCTGGCCCGCAGCATGTCCACCACCGCCACGCCGGCCTGCCAGGTGGGAGGCGGCAGTTGCGCAAGCGCCTGCAGGGTATCCCGAGCCCAGGCCGGCTGTTCGATCCGCAGGGCCAGCTGCGCCGCGGCAAACTGGATCGAATACTCCTCCGACGCCGCGGCCTGAAGGTCCTGCATCTGCGCCATGGCGCTGGCAAAGCCACGGGTTTTGAGCGCCGTGTCGATGTTCTCCAGCGCCACCTGAACAGCAGCGGGCGTCATGCGTTACGCGATCCGACGTCGGGACAGTCCGTCGCAGACATCACAGCAGGCCGGCCACCGCTTCACGCTCTTCGCGCAGCTCAGCTTCAGTGGCGTCCATCCGGGAGCGGCTGAACTCGTCGATCTCCAGCCCCTGCACAATCTCGAAGTCGCCGTCGCGGCAGACGCAAGGATAGGAGTAGATGATGCCCTCTTCGATGCCGTAGCTGCCGTCCGCCGGCACCGCCATCGACACCCAGTCACCTTCCGGCGTACCCAGAGCCCAGCTGCGCAAATGGTCGATCGCTGCTGAAGCGGCTGACGCCGCGCTCGAGGCGCCGCGGGCTTTGATGATCGCCGCACCGCGCTGCTGCACTACCGGAATGAAAGTATCCCGATACCAATCCTGGTCCACCATGCCGGCTGCCGCCTGCCCGTCCACCGTCGTATCGCTAATGTCCGGATACTGGGTCGCCGAGTGGTTGCCCCAGATGGTCATGCGGTGGATCTTGCCGTGATGCGTGCCGGTCTTTTCCGCCAGCTGTGCCAGCGCTCGGTTGTGGTCGAGGCGGGTCATGGCGTGGAAGTTGCGCGGGTTGAGATCCGGCGCGGCGGCGCGGGCGATGAGCGCGTTGGTGTTGGCGGGGTTGCCGACGACCAGCACTCGTACGTCGCGGCTGGCGCCTGCGTTGAGCGCCGCACCCTGCGGCCCGAAGATTTTGCCGTTTTCAGCCAGCAGATCCGACCGCTCCATGCCGGGGCCGCGCGGCTTGGCGCCCACCAGCAGCGCAAAGTCGGCACCGGCAAAAGCCTCACCCGCCTCCGCGGTGGCAACCACACCCTCGAGCAGCGGGAACGCGCAGTCGTTGAGCTCCATGACCACGCCGTTCAGCGCGTCCAGCGCCGGCGGGATCTCCAGCAGCTGCAAAATCACCGGCTGATCGGGGCCGAGCATGTCGCCGGCGGCAATGCGAAAACACAGCTGATAGCCAATCTGACCCGCTGCCCCGGTGATGGCAACACGAACCGCCTGTTTCATGATCTTGAGCTCCTGGCAAAAGCCCCATTTTAGCACCGCCCTTCCCTTCTGGGAGTATCTGGCGATAGGTAAAGGGCCGCGATCGCCATGACCGCCACGGGGGGATGCATTATGCTAGCGCTCCATGAAAGGCCACCCGGGTCTCGACCTTGCCCTCCCACGATTCGTTCTCTCAACCCTGGAACCGTTCCAGGACCCGCTCACCGTTCAGCGCCTGGATTCTTTCGCTGGCGCTGCTGACCAGCCTGCTGCCCGGGGGCCACGTGGAGAGCGCTGACCGCGTTTCCGGCTCTCGTTTTGCGACCCGTTCCGAGGTGCTGGCTTTGAACGGCATGGCCGCCACCTCGCAGCCCCTGGCGACCCAGGTGGCGCTCGACGTGCTGAAAGCCGGCGGCAACGCGGTGGACGCAGCCATTGCCGCCAACGCTTTGATGGGACTGGTGGAACCCACCGGTAACGGCATCGGCGGGGACCTGTTTGCGCTCGTCTGGGACGCTGAGTCCAAAGAGCTGATCGGCCTGAACGCCAGCGGTCGCTCCCCTAAAGGCCTGACGCTCAAGTGGTTGCTCGACAACAACTACCGCTCCATCCCGTCGCGCGGGCCGCTGCCCGTTTCCGTTCCCGGCGCGGTGGACGGCTGGTTTATGCTCCATGAGCGCTTCGGAACACGCCCGATGCCAGAGCTGCTGGCCCCGGCAATCCGCTACGCCCGCGAAGGCTTTCCGGTGAGCGAGGTGATCGCCCGAAGCTGGGCCCAGTCGGTCCCGCTGCTGGACGCGTATCCCGGCTTCGTCGAACAGTTCACCATCGATGGCAAAGCACCCCAGACGGGCGAGGTCTGGCGCAATCCACATCTGGCGAAAACGCTGGAGATCATCGCGCGCGAGGGTCGCAACGGGTTTTATGAAGGCCAGGTCGCGAAGACCATGGCCGACTACGTCCAGGAACAGGGCGGCTTTCTGTCGGAAGCCGACCTCGCCGATCACCGCAGCACCTGGGAGACCCCACTCTCCACCAGCTATCGCGGCTATGACGTCTGGGAGCTACCGCCCAGCGGCCAGGGAATCGCCGCGCTGCAGATCCTGAATATTCTGGAGGGCTTTGATATCCGGTCTTTCGGGTTCGGCTCGGTGGATCATCTGCATTACTTCATCGAGGCCAAAAAGCTGGCCTTCGAGGACCGGGCGCGGTTCTATGCCGACCCGGCGTTCTCGTCGGTCCCAGTGAAGGGGTTGCTGTCCAAAGACTATGCGGGCGATCGGCGCGAGTTGATCAAAGCCAGCGAAGCCGGCGACCGCTACCGGGCCGGCAATCCGGTGCTGGAGGCAGGCGACACCATCTACCTGACCACCGCCGATCGACACGGCAATATGGTGTCGCTGATCCAGAGCAACTACCGAGACATGGGGTCGGGCATGACCCCGCCCGGGCTGGGCTTTATCCTGCAGGACCGCGGCGAGCTCTTCAGCCTCGATCCGGAGCACCCCAACGCCTACGCACCCGGCAAGCGGCCGTTTCATACCATCATCCCGGCGTTTATCACGCGCGACGGCAAACCCTGGGTCAGCTTTGGCCTGATGGGCGGGGCGATGCAGCCGCAGGGCCACGCGCAAATTGTCATGAACCTGATCGATTTCGACATGAATCTGCAGGAGGCCGGTGACGCGCCGCGGGTTCGTCATCGAGGTTCGTCGCAGCCCACTGGCGAGCTGCGCCGCGGGTCGGGGGTGGTGAACGTGGAAACCGGTTTCGGCAACGCCGTCATCCGCGGCCTGAAGCGCCGCGGCCACGACGTTCGGTTTGAGGCCGGCATCTTTGGGGGCTACCAGGCGATCGCCAGAGATCCGGACACCGGCGTGTACCGGGGCGCTTCCGAATCGCGCAAAGACGGGCACGCGGCCGGCTACTGATCCGGTTGATGCGAGCGCAACAAAAAACAACAAGAGGGAGACAACCGATGAATCATCAACCACGCGGATGGATGAGCGCAGCTGGAGCCGCGCTTCTCGCCTTGATCCTGGGCATCACCCAGGCCGTTGCGCAGGACAACAGCAAGCTGCTGCGCCGCTCCGATAGCGGTGAACGGATCCGGATTTTAGACGCCGTTTATGGTCAGGACGAACGCATCTGCCGCGCGCTGGATGCCGTCTCGCGGAGCTGCGATCGGCGGGAGAGCTGTGAGGTCACGGCGGACGACCGGCTCTGCGGCAACCCCTACGCCAACGTCCGCAAAGAGCTGTTTGTGGGCTACGACTGCGGCGACGGCCGCCGCTCCATCACGGTGTACGAGGGTGAGGTAGCGCGCATCTACTGCCGAACGGCTAGCGTTGCCGAGGTGGTTGAAGTAGTGGAAGACCCGGTGCCAGTTGACCTGCTGCAGGAGCCACCGCCCAACGCCCAGCGCGGCGCGCTCTACATTGCGGTGGCCGAGTACGGGGCCCGTGATCGGATTTGTGACGCGGCGCCCACCCTCGCCTACTCGTGTGACGGCATGGAGCGCTGCGACGTGCCCGTTGGCAACGACCTATGCGGCGACCCCGCGCGGGGAACGCCGAAGTCGCTATACCTGGCCTACTGGTGTGACGGCGAGCTGTCCGAGCGCGACTACCGCGAGGGGCAAACTGTCAGCCTTCGATGCCGCTAAAGTCTCGCAAACCCTAGATCATCCCGCTGAGCTTGAGTCCCAGCACGGCGGCGGCGATCACCAGCACCGTAATGATCGCCCAGCGGGCTGAGGACGACTTGGCCGGCTCTTCCGGAACGGCCGCGGTCTCGCCGGTGTTCTTTGGTTTGGCCGCGTCCACGCCAGGCATCTGAACGAGCAGCCGGACCATATCGAGCTTCAGCTCATCGCCGGTTTTGAGCTCCGCTTTGGTGACCCGCTCGCCGTTGACGAACGTACCGTTCGACGAATCGAGGTCTTCGACAAACAGCCCGGTGGGTGTGACCAGAATCTTGGCGTGTCGACGGGAAACTTCGTCGTTAGGCAGGCAGATGTCGCAGTCGGAGTGGCGGCCGATCACCTGGTCGGCATGCAGCGGATAGTTCTTGCCAAAGGTGGAGCCTGATACACCGCGCAGCAGGTATTTGGGTATGGCCGCCCGCATCACGGTCTGGCTCGCTTCGTTCTTCGGCTTACGCACCGGCTCGGGCTCCGGCGGCGGTGGGGCGGCCTGCTGCCCTTCAGCCCCGACAACCTGACACTGGATGCTGCCAAACAGCAGCGCGTCACCGGCTTTGATGGGCGTTCGCGCGGCAACCAGCGTGCCGTTGACCCGGGTGATGTTCGTGGCGTCACGCACCCCGATCATCGCTGAACCGTCGGCCACCGTGATCTGGGCGTGGTGGCCAGCAATGCCCTCTTGCTTCAGCACCACCTGGCAATCGTCGTCTGAACCCACCACGTTTTCGCCGGGCTTCAGCTCGACCTGCTCACTTTCACCGTTGGGAAAAACCAGCTTCATTCAGGTCCCCATTCTCATTATCGGGCGTTATTGCCGGCCGATTCTAGCGGATTTGGACGCGCTGCGCAGATCCGCCGATCACAGGCTGGGTGGGCGTCCGGAGACCCGGGAAATGGACTTAACGTTACGGGAAACGCGGGGCCTTAAGGCGAAGCGTCGACGTCTTCCTGTCGGACGACCCGAAAGCCGATGGAGTTATAGCGCTGCGCCGGGTCGTACCCTTTTGCCGCGGTCAGGAACTTGGGCCGCTCGCCGTCGAGCCAGGACGTGCCGACCACGCCGTACTGGCGGCAGGAGCCGCCGCGTTCGCGCAAGCAATCGGCGGTCCACTCCCGAACGTTGCCGTGCAGGTCGTGCAAACCGCCCGCGATGGCGGGAAAGCTCCCGCCGGGGGCGGTATAGGCAAACCCGTCTTCACAGTCCAGCACCTTGCGGCGTCGCAGCTGCGCCACCAGCGTTTGATCCCCCCAGTTAGCGCTGCAGTCGTCGGGGGGTGAGCCCGCGGTTTCCAGCCACTGCTCCACGCTCGGCAGCGCGTACACCCGGCCGGTCTGGTTGCTGAGCCACTGCGCGTAGGCGGTTGCATCTTCCCAGTTCACGCAAACGACCGGATGGTCACCATTCTGTTCAAAGCCGGGCTCCCGCCAGTTGCGTTTACGGCTCGCCCGCATCCAGGACTCGAGGTTGCGGCACGAGGATTCGGCAAGGTCGTAACCGGTGGCGGCCACAAACTGCTCAAACTCATCGACGGTGATCTCGCGTACCGCCATGGTGACGTCGTCAGCCACCAGCATCTCCGGGCCCTCGCCACCGTCGAGCAGCTCGTCGCGCTCCATGTACGGGCCTTCCGGCTCCGGCGGCAGGGCGAGGCGTGCCAGCGCGTCCTCGATCGTTGCGTCCTCCGGTTTGAACAGCGCCGCCGAGCGATACTGGCTGGCCGCACGGCTGCGGTCGCCAACCCTTTCGGCCTCAACAGCGCGCGCGATGGTCTGCTCATAGCCGTACTCCTCGACGCTGTCCAGGGCCTCGGCAACGCTGTCGGTCAGCGTAATCTGCCGCGCGACCTGCCTGGCCCGCTTGCCCAGCGTCACGGCGCTCTGATACCGGCCTCGGTCGACGGCCCGCCGCGCCAGCCTCACATAGCGCCGAATGATCTGCTCCATGCCGGCCTGCGCGACATCGTTGTCGGGATCCAGCGACAGCGCCGACTGAAACAGGTCAAACGCGTTGTCGTCAGCCGGCGTGGTGAGGCGGTTGGCCGCCAGCGCGGCACTCGCGTCATCCAGCAGCGACTGCAGCCTGGCCCGACCCTGCGGGGTGTTCAGCAGGCTTTCAACCAGCAGCGCTTCGTCCGACTCATCGAGGTCCACCAGCACCGGCTCATCGGGCTGCGTAGAGTCCACCGTTGGCAAAGCGGGCAGGCGTTCTTCCGGTTCGGCCATGGGCGTCTCGTCGGCGCTGTCGTCCACGGGAGCGGCGGCGCCAGCATCGTTGGACGGCGCGGTTGAGTCAGGCTCTTCGGAGGGTTCGGCGACCGCCAGCACCGCTTCATCATCGGCCGCCTCGTTGGGCTCGTCAGAGCCGGCGAAGAACACAGCCAGCCCGAGTAAAACGACACCGACCGCCAGCCCTCCAAGGGCTGCCGGAGGCAGGCGCTGCAGCTTGCCTCGTACCCAGGCGGTACCCCGGCGGGCGGCGGGACCGATACCGGACAGCCAGTCGCCCGGCCCTTTGCCGAGGGCCAGGCCCACCCAACGCAGCCGCCCCGATTTGTTCGGCGAAATCTTCGGAATCGGCAGCGGCGTGGTGACGGCCAGATCCGGCTTTTGCTGGTCCCGGCGGCGCCCGTCGCCGGTGGTTTTCTTGAGGAAACCCTCCAGCACCGCGGAGACTTCTTTCATGCTCGCGTAGCGGTCGTCCTGGGACTTGGCCATACAGCGGGCGATCAGCTCCTGCCAGCGCAGGAAGCGCGGCGGGAGCTTCGGCACCGGCTCATAAACATGGGCGTAGGCAACCGCAAAACTGTCGTCACCCTCGTAGGGCGGCTTCCCGGACAGCGCCTCATAGATCACGGCACCGAGGCTGTAGATATCCGAGCGGGCATCCACCTGCCGGCCTCGCGCCTGCTCCGGGCTCATGTAATAGCTCGTGCCCATGCTCAGACCCGTGGCCGTCATGCGCGAGGCTTCGCTGACCACCGTGGCGATCCCGAAGTCCGTCAGCACCGGCTGATCGGCCGCGTCGAACATCACGTTGCCAGGTGTTACGTCACGATGAACAAAACCCCGTTCGTGAGCGTGACCCAGCGCGCTGCAGATCGGCAGCAGGATACGCAGGAGCTCACGCTCCGGCATCCCGTCAGGAACACGCTGCTCCAGGTCACCGCCTGGCAGCAGCCGCATCGAGAAATAGTGCAGCCGGTCGGGCGTTACGCCAACGTCATGAATCGAAACGATGTTGGGATGGTTGAGTTCAGCGATGGTTCGGGCTTCGCCGACAAACCGGTCGGCGAAGGTTCGGTCAGCCGCCAGGGCCGGCGACATCACCTTCAGCGCAACCTCCCGCTGTAGCGAGTCCTGCACGGCGAGATAGACCGTCGCCATGCCACCCGTTCCCAGCGTTTTCTTCAGCGTATATCCGGGGATTTGAACCATGACGCCCGCAAAAAGTAATCGTTGATGGCGCCCTTAATGGACCGCTGGCATCGCCAGGGGTTCGCTAGCTTCCGTGGATAGGCGCTCTAGTCTGGTATTGTCACCAGTAATCCCCTGAATTCTAGCGCATCCACGAAGAGGATTTTACGCCCTTGGACACACTCACCCCGGCGCTGCTGCTTTTCCTTGGCGCGCTAGCCTATCTGTGGTTTGACGCAGTGCGGGCGCGCGAAGCGGCGGTGGCCGCCTGCCGGGACGCCTGCAGCCAGGTTCAGGTGCAATTTCTCGACCAAACCGTGCGGCTCAGCGGGCTTAAGCTGGCCCGGGCGCCCTCGGGCAGCCTCAGCCTGCGGCGGCACTTTCGGTTCGAGTTCAGTGAGCAGGGTTCGGACCGTCAGCCCGGGATGGTGATCCTGCTGGCCGGTCAGCCCACGCAGGTGATTTTGGACGGCGCCGCCAGCGGCCGGCTCGTCATTCCGATGGGGTCTATTTGATGACCTTGAGGTGACTCTTCCCGCCGTTGGGATCGTCGGTATCGTCTTTGCCGTCTGCGGTCTCAGTGAGCGAGCTGTCCGCCTCGTCGGCCGCAAACATCATGCCGTGGCCGTTTTCTTTGGCGTAAACGGCCAGGACCGCCGAGACCGGCAGATACACGTTGCGAGCGGCGCCGGAAAAGCGCGCGGAGAAGGTTACGGCGTCGTTGCCGAGCACCATATCCTGCACGGCGTGAGGCGCCATGTTGAGCACAATCCGGCCGTCCTTGATGCCTTGCGGCGGCACGTCAACACCGTCCACCGTCACGTCAGCCAGCAGATAGGGCGTCAGGTCGGAGTCGACGATCCAGTCGTAAAGGGCTCGGATCAGGTACGGGCGGGATGAGATCATCCGCGCATCTGGAGCTCTTCTTCTGACAAGCTGGCGCGGAACGAGGGGCGTTCGAACAGCTGCTCGGCGTATTTTTTCACCGATGCGGCCTGGCGCGGCAGCTTGATGCCGAAATGCTCCAGGCGCCAAAGCAGCGGCGCCACGGCGCAGTCGACCAAGGTCAGCTCGTCGTGCAGGAAAAAGGTAGCGGCTTTGAATACGTCGTTGGACGTGACAAGGGCTTCGGTCAGATGCTTGCGCGCCGACTCGTGTTTGCGCCGATCGCTGGCTTCGAGCTTCGCCGCCAGCGTGTACCAGTCTTTCATCAAACGATGCATGGCGAGACGCAGCCGAGCGCGCGACACCGGGTCCACCGGCATCAGCGGCGGATGCGGGTAGCGCTCGTCGAGGTATTCGGTGATGACCCCCGCGTCGTACAGCACGAGATCGCGGTCGAGCAGGGTGGGAATGGTCTGGTAGGGGTTGAGGTCGATCAGGTCTTCGGGCGGCTGAGCCGGGTCGACGTCGACCACCTCAACGTTGATGCCCTTCTCGGCCCGCACGCAGCGCACGCGGTGGCTCTGCAGTGACGTTGGTGAAGAAAACAGCGCCATCACCGAGCGGCCTCGGGCCGCAACTGACACATTCATTATTCTTTTCATCCCCTCGTTTGTGCCGCCGGCGATGCCTGCGCGGCGATGTAGGTAGCCTGCTTAACCGGCGCCGGCCTTGCCGACCCTGATTGTGGCGGTAACCTTTACTTGACGTCTTTCCAGAATTCCTTCTTGAGCAAGTATGCTACGAAAGTGAAGAGCGCCAGGTACAGTAGAACCCAGATGCCAAGCGACTCCCGCTGCAGCTTGGCCGGCTCACCGAGATACTCCAGGTAAGACACCAGATCGAGCATCGTTTGATCGAATTCCTCTTCGGTCATCGTACCTTCTGTGACCTGCTCAAAGCCAACCAGCTTCGTCTCTTCCACGCCTTCGTCATTTTCATGCGTCTCGTAGACAGCTTTCCGGACACCCTGCATTTCCCAAAACACGTTGGGCATGTTGGCGTTCGGGTATGCCTTGTTGTTCCAGCCAATCGGCCGTGACGGGTCGATATAGAACTGGCGCAGGTAGGTGTAGAGCCAATCCACGCCGCGAGACCGCGAGACCACCGAAAGATCGGGGGCCTTGGCACCCAGCCACACTTCCTGGTCGACCGGATCCATGGCTGACAGCATCACGTCCCCGACCTTAGCGTCGCTGAAGATCAGATTCTCTTCGATCTGCTCTTCGGTCAAGTCGAGGTCTTCGCCGAGGCGGCTGTAGCGCATGTACTGCGAGCCGTGGCAGCCCTGGCAGTAGTTGACGAACAGCTTCGCGCCGCGCTGCAGAGACGCAACGTTGCCGATGTCGGTCTGCGCATGGTCAAGCTCAGCGTTCCCGGCGGCCATGACGGCGCTGGCGGCGGCCAGGGCCAGCAGGGCGCTGCAAAGCAGCACCCGGCCGTTCACAAACGTACGGATCATGACGTAACCCTCTCCGGTACCGGCTTGGTTTCACCCATGGTGGTCCACCAGGGCATCAGCAGGAAGAACGCGAAGTAGTAAAAGGTGAAGGTCCGCGCCAGGATAGTCTGCAGCGTGCTGCCCGTTTGAGCGCCAAGCCAGCCCAGCCACACAAACGAAACGGCGAAGATCGCGTACAGCACCTTCGTCAGCATCGGACGATAGCGGATGGAGCGGACGGGGCTGCGATCCAGCCACGGCACCGCAAATAGAATCATCACCGCCCCGCCCATGACGAGCACACCCATCAGCTTGTCGGGAATGGCCCGGAGCATCGCGTAGTAGGGCGTGAAGTACCAGACCGGTTTGATGTGCTCCGGCGTGACCAGCGGGTTGGCCGGCACAAAGTTATCGTGCTCCAGGAACCAGCCGCCCATCTCGGGCGCAAAGAAGATGATGAAGGCGAACAGCAGCAGGAAGAAACCCACGCCCACCAGATCTTTCACGGTGTAGTACGGGTGGAAGGCGATGCCGTCGAGCGGCTTGCCGTTCTCGTCTTTGTTCTTCTTGATGTCGATCCCGTCGGGGTTGTTGGAACCCACTTCGTGCAGCGCCAGGATGTGCAGGGCGATCAGCGCGATCAGCGCCAGCGGCAGTGCCACGACGTGAAGCGCGAAGAACCGGTTTAGCGTCGCGTCAGAGACCAGGTAGTCACCTCGGATCCACTCAGCCAGCCCCTCACCGATAAACGGTATCGCGCCAAACAGCGAGATGATCACCTGCGCACCCCAGTAGGACATCTGGCCCCAGGGCAGGACGTAACCCATGAAGGCTTCGGCCATCAGCAACAGGAAAATCGTGACCCCGAAGACCCAGATCAACTCACGGGGCTTCTGGTAGGAGCCGTAGATTAGGCCGCGGAACATGTGGAGATAAACCACCACAAAGAACAGCGAGGCGCCGGTGGAGTGCATGTAGCGCACCAGCCAGCCCCAGGGCACATCACGCATGATGTACTCAACCGAAGCGAAAGCTTCCGCAGCGCTGGTTTTGTAGTGCATGGTCAGCCAAATGCCGGTCATCAGCTGATTAACCAGCACCAGCAGCGCCAGAGAGCCGAAGTAGTACCAGATGTTGAAATTTTTCGGCGCCCAGTACTGCCCCAGGTGTTTGTTCCAGGCGTCGACGACCGGCAGACGCTGGTCGACCCAGCTCAGGCCGCCGCTCAGGGCTCGAGCGACCGGTCCATTTGCTTCTTTCATTACGCGGCTCCTTCAGGGTTCACGCCGATCAGCAGGCGTGATGAATCAAGATAGGTATGAGGCGGTACCTTGAGATTCGCCGGCGCCGGAACGCCAGAGAAAACCCGACCCGCCAGATCAAAGCGGCTGTTGTGGCACGGGCAGAAAAAGCCGCCCTTCCAATCTGAATCGAAAGGCTGCGCGGTCATCTCGGGGATGAACTTCGGTGAGCAGCCAAGGTGGGTGCAGATCCCCACCAGCACGAGCATCTCCGGCTTGACGGAGCGGTACTCGTTGTTGGCGTACTCAGGCTGCTGGTCTTCGTTTTCTGAATCCGGATCCTGGAGCCGTTCGCGGACCTGCGGCAGTCCGTCCAGCATGGTCTTGGTGCGGTTCACAATCCACACCGGCTGCCCGCGCCATTCAACCTGCAGCATCTGGCCCGGCTCAAGCTTGTCGACGACAACCTCAACCGGCGCGCCCGCAGCTTTTGCCTTCGCGCTGGGCTCCCACATTTTGATGAACGGAACAGCAGCGCCCGCGGCCCCAATGCCGCCGACCACCACCATGGTGCCCGTCAGGAACTTACGTCGGTCCTGACTCACGTCTTCGTTAGACATGTTTTCTCCAGAAAATCGGGTAAAAAAAAGGGAAGCGCCAGCATCCCAACCGCCAATTGTAGCGACTCAAGACAGCTCAAGTCCACGCTATTAAAACGATTTAAGAGTCAATTTCGCGTAAAATCCCCCTATGGGTACTGCGGCAAAACTCTCACTTTTCTTCGGAAAAGCCGTCATTGTGGGTCTCGCGTTCGCCGCGGTGGCCATCCTGACCCGGCAATACGTGCTGGAGCCCCCTTTGGATGACTCCTCCACGGCAGCGGCAAACCCGCCGACAATCCGCTCTTTTTCCGAAGCGGTGACCATCGCCGCACCGGCTGTGGTCAACGTCTACGTCGACCGTATACAGCTCAGAGCCCGCCAGTCTTTGGTACCCCGCGATCCCCAATTTCGGCGCTTTGCGGGCGGAACTTTACTTTCCACCCAGCTCATTAATCGTCAGGTGCTCGGCTCCGGCGTCATCCTGCGCGAGGACGGCATCATCGTGACCAACTTTCACGTGGTGTTTGAGGCCGACAATATCAACGTGGCGCTGTGGGACGGGCGCGTGACGCAGGCTCGGGTCATCGGCGTGGATGAAGAAACCGATCTGGCGCTGCTCAAGGTGGATTACGACAACCTCCCGACCCTCCAAGCGCCCGATCAGCCCCTGCTGGTGGGCGACGTGGTGCTCGCGATCGGCAATCCGCTGGGCCTGGGCAAAACCGTCACCATGGGGATTGTCAGCGCCACCGGCCGGTCGGATCTGAAGGTGAGCCTCTATGAGACGCTGATCCAGACCGACGCGGCGATCAACGAAGGCAACTCGGGCGGCGCGTTGATCAATCCTGATGGAGACATCGTCGGCATCAACACGGCGGTCGGAACATTACGCAATAGCAACCCCAACGAAGAACCCCAGAACGCCGAGGGAATCAGCTTTGCGATTCCGATTGAGACCGTCATGTCCGTGGCCAACACGCTGATCGAAGACGGTGTGATCGTGCGCGGCTGGCTGGGAACGGTGCTGAGCGACAGCGGCAATCGCGCCGCGCGGCGGGCGGCAGGGCAGCCGGGCGTGACGGTTGTCGGCGTCTATCAGGGTGAACCGGCTGAGGCGGCGGGCCTGCAGGCGGGCGACTACATCACCCGCATGGACGGCCAGCCGGTGAGCGACCGCGTCACCGCCTACCGGCTGATTGCCAACACCCTACCGGGCACCCGCATGTCCATCGAATATTGGCGCGACGGCCAGCAGATTGTCAGCGAAGCCGACATCGTGCTCCGCACGCCCGCGACCAACCAGCTGCCGCCGTCGGGTTGACCCGATTGGCTTAGGTCTTCGGCAGCGTGACGCCGCGCTGGCCCTGATACTTGCCGCCCCGATCCTTGTACGAGGTTTCACACGGCTCGTCGGACTCAAAAAACAGCATCTGCGCCACGCCTTCGTTGGCGTAGATCTTGGCGGGCAGCGGCGTGGTGTTGGAAAACTCCAGCGTCACGTGTCCTTCCCACTCAGGCTCGAGCGGCGTCACGTTCACAATAATGCCGCAGCGGGCGTAGGTAGATTTGCCGAGACACACGGTCAACACGCTGCGCGGGATCCGGAAATACTCAACGGTGCGGGCCAGCGCAAACGAGTTGGGCGGGATGATGCAGCAGTCGCCGGTGAAGTCGACGAAGCTGGCCTGATCAAACGCCTTCGGATCCACTACCGCCGCATTGATGTTGGTGAAGATTTTGAACTCGGGCGCGCAGCGGACGTCGTAGCCGTAGCTTGAGGTGCCGTAAGAGACGATCCGGTTGCCGTCTTCTCCCTGGCGGATCTGGCCGGGCTCAAAGGGCTCGATCATCCCCTGCTCTTCCGCCATGCGGCGAATCCAGTGGTCAGCCTTGATGCTCATCAGGTGTCCTTAATCACGATGTTGGGGAACTGCACCTTCTTGTTCCGCGCCTGCACGGAGAGCTGCGCGGCGGTTTGCCGGGCGATTTCCCGGTAGGACTGGGCCAGCGCCCCGTCGGGTTCTGCGACCACCGTCGGGTTGCCGGAATCCGTCTGCTGCCGGATGCGAATGTCGAGCGGCAGCTGGCCCAGCAGCTTGACGTTGTACTGCTCAGCCATCGAGGCTCCCCCGCCCTCGCCAAAGATGGGCTCTTCGTGGCCGCAGTTGGAGCACACGTGGGTGCTCATGTTCTCGACAATCCCCAGCACGGGCACCGAGACCTTCTCAAACATGCGCAGGCCTTTCTTGGCGTCGAGCAGCGCAATGTCTTGAGGGGTGGTCACAATCACCGCGCCTGAAACCGGCACCCGCTGCGCCAGCGTGAGCTGGATGTCGCCGGTCCCCGGCGGCATGTCGATGATCAGGTAATCCAGGCCTTTCCAGCGAGTGTCGGAAATGAGCTGCTGCAGGGCCTGGGTCACCATCGGCCCGCGCCACACCATCGGCGTGTCCTCATCGATCAGGTAGCCGATCGACATGGTCTGCAGGCCGTGGCTCATCTTGGGTTCGATCGTGTGGCCGTCGTCGCTCTCGGGCTTGCCCGAAGCGCCTACCATGCGCGGCTGGCTCGGCCCGTAGATGTCAGCGTCCAGCAATCCGACGGTGGCGCCTTCCGCGGCCAGCGCCAGCGCCAGGTTCACCGACGTCGTGGATTTGCCGACGCCGCCTTTGCCGGACGCCACGGCGATCACGTTTTTGACCTCGGGCAGCGGGGTCAGCTCACCCTGCACCTTGTGGGCAACAACGCGGCTGGTGACCTCAACCGCCACCGCCGAGAACGACCCGCTCGCCTTGAGGTGGTTCTCGATGTCGGTGCCGAGCTGCTCCTGAATGCCCTTCGCCGGGTAGCCCAGCTCGATCTGTACAGCCAGCTTATCGCCGTCCAAAGCCAGCCCCGACAAGGCACCGGCGTCTGTCAGACTTTCACCGGTCAACGGGTCAACAAAACCCGCCAGCAGCGCTTCTACGGTAGATCGATCCGCCACAACAGCCATCCTGCGTAAAAAGGCGCGCGATTATAGCAAGGGGGTGAAGCAAACTGTGTCATAGCGGTCGATTTCCCGGATAATGCGCCTTTTGAATCCTGACCCGCTCGACCGATGACCGAAAAGCGCAAAATCCTTGTCACCTGTGCCCTGCCCTACGCCAACGGCGCGATCCATCTTGGGCACATGGTGGAACACGTGCAGGGCGACATCTGGGTGCGGGCCATGCGGATGCAGGGTCATGAGTGCTGGTTCGTTTGCGCCGACGACGCCCACGGCACGCCCATCATGGTCAACGCACAGCGGCTGGGCATCACGCCGGAGCAGCTGATCGCTGAGAGCCGGGAAGCCCATGAGGCCGACCTCAAAGACTTCTCGATCAGCTACGACTACTACTACTCGACGCATTCGGACGAGAACCAGGCGCTGGTCTACGACATCTACGAGAAGCTCAAGTCGAGCAACCTGATCGACGTGCGCACGATCGAGCAGTACTTCGACCCGACGGCGGAGATGTTCCTGCCCGACCGCTTTATCAAGGGCACCTGCCCCAACTGCGGCGCGAAGGATCAGTACGGCGACGCCTGCGAGGTCTGCAGCGCCACCTACAACCCCACCGACCTGATCGAGCCCTACTCAGCCGTCACCGGTGAGAAGCCCGTCCTTCGCGAGTCGGAGCATTACTTCGTCCGCCTGGGCGAGCGCCAGGCGTTCCTGGAGGAGTGGGTGAACGGCGGCCAGCTGCAGGCTGAGGTATCCAACAAGCTCGCTGAGTGGTTCGAAAAAGGACTCACCGACTGGGACATCTCCCGCGATCAGCCCTACTTTGGCTTCAACATCCCCGGAACCGACGACAAATACTTTTATGTCTGGGTGGATGCGCCGGTCGGCTACATGGCCAGCTTCCAGCGTCTCTGCGAGGAACGCGGCCTGGACTTCGACGAGTACTGGCGCCCGGGTGGGAATACCGAGCTTTATCACTTCAACGGCAAAGACATCGTGTATTTCCACACGCTGTTCTGGCCGACCATGCTGGAAGCCGCCGGCTACCGGCTGCCGAGCGCGGTGTATGTGCATGGCTTCCTGACGGTGAACGGTCAGAAGATGTCCAAGACCCGCGGCACCTTCATCATGGCCCGCACCTATCTTGAACACCTCGCGCCCGACTATCTGCGCTATTACTACGCCTCAAAGCTGGGGCCGGGCCTGGCTGACCTGGACCTGAATCTGGAGGACTTTGTTGCGCGGGTGAACTCCGACCTGGTCGGCAAGGTGGTCAACATCGCCAGCCGCTGCGCGGGATTTATCAGCAAGCGGTTCGAGGGTCGGCTGGCGGACAAGCTCCCCGAGCCCGCGCTGCTGGAAAAACTGCAGGCCGCCGGGCCGGATATCATCAGCCACTTCGAGGCGCGCGACTACAACCGCGCCGTCCGGGCCATCATGGCGCTGGCAGACGAAGCCAACCGCTACATCGACGAGCACAAGCCGTGGCAGATGATTAAAGAGCCGGGGCGCGAAGCTGAGGTGCAGGCGGTCTGTACCCAGGGCATCAACCTGTTCCGGCTGCTGATGATCTACCTCAAGCCCATCATCCCGGATACGGCGGTCAAGGCCGAAGCCTTTTTGCAGGTTGAGCCGCTGACCTTTGCGGACATCAGCGAGCCGCTGCTGGCGCGCGAGATCGCCCCGTTTGTGCCGCTGATCACCCGGGTGGACGAGCGCCAGGTGGCCGCCATTGTGGAGGCCTCGCGCGAGGACCTGCAGGCCACCGATCAGCCCGAGGCTGAGAACAAGAAAACGGCCAAAAAGGAAAAAGACACGAAGGCGGCGCCGGAGGAAAGGGCCACCATCACCATTGACGATTTCAGCAAGATCGACCTGCGCGTGGCGCGGATCATCAAGGCGGAGCACGTCGAGGGTGCCGACAAGCTGCTGCGCCTGGAGCTGGACCTGGGTGACTACGGTCCGCAGCGCCAGGTGTTTGCGGGCATCAAGTCGGCCTATCAGCCCGAGACGCTGACCGACCGGCTGGTGGTTGTGGTGGCCAACCTCGCCCCGCGCAAGATGCGGTTCGGTCTGTCGGAGGGCATGGTGCTGGCCGCTGGCCCGGGCGGTGACGAGCTCTTTCTGATGTCCCCGGACAGCGGCGCCAAGCCGGGCATGCCGGTGAAATAGCCGGCTGAGCCCTTCGGCTTCAGCCCAAACAAGATAACCAGACGCTGTTCGCCCCACTGGCGAACGCGCAGGAGAACAACAAACCATGAGTGACATGAATTCAACCGCGAACATGGCGGTGTTTTGCGACTTTGAAAACGTCGCGCTGGGCGTGCGAGACGCCAACTACAAACGCTTCGACATCCAGCAGGTGCTGGAGCGGCTGCTGCTGAAAGGCAACATCGTCGTCAAAAAGGCGTACTGCGACTGGGATCGCTACAAGGGTTTCAAAAGCACGATGCACGAGGCGGCGTTCGAGCTGATCGAAATTCCCCACGTGCGTATGTCCGGCAAAAACTCTGCCGACATCCGGATGGTCGTGGACGCGCTGGACCTCTGCTACACCAAAGCCCACGTCGACGTGTTTGTCGTGATCAGCGGCGACTCCGATTTTTCGCCGCTGGTGGCCAAGCTTCGCGAGAACAACAAGCTGGTGATCGGCGTTGGCGTCAAAAACTCAACCTCTGACCTGCTCATCGCCAGCTGCGATGAGTTTATCTACTACGACGACCTGATCCGCGCCGCTGACAAGCGCAAGCCGCGGGCGAAGAAATCGGGCAGCAAGAAGAAAACCCGGAGCAGCAAGGCCGCCGCGAAAGAGACTGAGGCTGAGACCGAGGTCGATCGGACCCAGGAGGCGTTTGATCTGCTGCTGGAGACGCTCGACGACATGATGGCCGAGCGGGGCGACAAGAAGGTCTGGGGTTCGATGGTCAAGCAGGCCATCAAGCGCCGGAAGCCCGGCTTCAACGAGAGCTATCACGGCTTCAAAGGCTTCAGCCAGCTGCTGGAGGAAGCCCAGAAGAAGGGTCTGATCACCATGCAGAACGACGCCGAATCCGGCGGCCACATCATCACCGCCGTCAACGCCGACGATTAGGGTCGCCTCAGCCTAACCCCTGGCGAATCAGCGCCTCGAAGCGGGCCTGATCAAATCTCTGAAGAATCCGCGCATTGGCCGGCCGGCCGGTGCGCTGGTTCCAATCCACCACGGTCATGCCGCGGGTCATGCCGGGCGCCAGCTCCACGGCCACGTGCCGCTCTGCTGACTCGAGCACCGATTCAGGCTCCAGCGCCAGAGCCATGGCAAGCGCGTCAGCCGCCCGCATCTTGGGATCGTCCGGCTCACTCTCAGCCACAAAATTGCGGACCTGACCACAGATACGTCCGTAGAGCGCCGCGCTCGGCGAACCAGATTCCAGCCACCCGTCCAGCGCAGCAAAGGTGAACTGGTGATCCATCGTCGCTTCCCAGTCAGCCAGCTCAAAGAACGGCCATTCGGAAAACACGATGTGCGCCGCTTCCGGGTCGGTATAGATGTTGAACTCAGCGCTGATATTCGACACGTTGCCGCGTCCGGTCACCGCCCCGCCCATCACCACCAGGCGCCGATAGAGCTCGGGAAGCCGCGGCTCCAGCCGCAGGGCCAGGGCAACATTGGTCAGTGGGCCGATGGTGATCAGCGTCAGCTCGCCGGGGTTTTCCTGCGCCAGCCGCACCAGCGCGCTCGCTGCGTGTTCACGTTCCGGGACGGCTTCGGGCTGTCCTTCAAGCACATCCCCAAATCCATCCTCGCCGTGCACAAACGCCGCGTTTTCCGGCTGCCAGCAAAGCCCGCGGCCGCAGCCGGGATAGATCGCAAAATCGGCCGCCAGCGTGTCCTTTAGGAAGCCGGCGTTTCGGAGCGTCATGTCCAGACCCACGTTGCCGCCCACCACGGTCAGCGCTTCGATCCGGCAGCCCGGGAACGCCTGCGCCATCATGATCGCCAGCGCGTCGTCCACCCCCGGGTCGGTGTCGATAACCAGCCGCATCAGCCCTTCTTGCCCTGCTGCTCTTCCTGCTGCTGTTGCTGCTCGATCTTGGCCCAGGAGTCGCGCAGCGTCACCGTGCGGTTAAACACCAGGGCGTCGGGGCTGCTGTCTTTTTCGTCGGCCACAAAATAGCCGTTTCGCTCGAACTGGAAGCGACTGCCGGCTTCGGTGCCGGCCATCGAACCCTCCAGCTTGCAGCCCTCCAGCACCGTCAGAGAGTCGGGGTTCAGGTAGTCCTTGAAGTCTTTACCCTCTTTGCCGTCGTCAGGTCGACGCCGGGTGAACAGCCGGTCGTAGACGCGCACCGTGGCGTCCACGGCGTGGGCGGCGGACACCCAGTGGATGGTCCCTTTGACCTTACGCCCGGAGGTGTCGCTGCCGCTGCGGGTTTCTGGATCCACCCGGCAGCGCACCTCCACCACGTTACCGTCGTCGTCTTTCACTACCGACTCAAAGTCGACGATGTACCCAAACCGCAGGCGAACCGCGCCGCCGGGCTTCAGCCGGAAATATTTGCCGGGCGGATCTTCCATGAAGTCGTCGCGCTCGATAAAGACTTCGCGCGTAAACGGGACGGGCCTTGAGCCGAGCTCCGGCTGCTGGGGATGAAACGGGCAGTCGAGCGACTCCGTCTTGTCCTCCGGGTAATTGGTCAGCACCAACTTGAGCGGATTGAGCACCGCCATGACGCGCGGCGAGGTGGCGTTCAGCGCCTCGCGCACCGAGTTTTCCAGCACCCCCATTTCCACCTTGTTCTCGGCTTTGCTGACGCCGATCCGCTGACAAAAATCGCGGATCGCCTCCGGCGGATAGCCCCGCCGACGCATGCCCGACAGCGTCGGCATGCGCGGATCGTCCCAGCCCTCGACGAGGCCCAGCGACACCAGCTCCGCCAGCTTGCGCTTACTGGTCACCGTGTACAGCAGCTCGAGCCGCGAAAACTCAATCTGCTGCGGCTGGTGCGGCACCGAGGTGTGTTCGATCACCCAGTCATACAGCGGCCGGTGGTCTTCGAATTCCAGCGTGCAGAGTGAATGCGTGATGCCCTCCAGCGCGTCGGAGATGCAGTGGGTGAAGTCGTACATCGGATAGATGCACCACTGATCGCCCGTGCGGTGGTGGGTCGCGCGGCGGATCCGGTACAAGACCGGATCGCGCATATTGATGTTGGGTGACGCCATGTCGATTTTCGCCCGCAGCACGTGGGCGCCGTCCTCGAATTCACCGTCACGCATGCGTCGAAACAGGTCCGCGTTTTCCTCGACGCCTCGGTCCCGGTAGGGGCTGGCTTTGCCCGGCTCAGTCAGCGTGCCGCGATACTCGCGGATCTGATCGGCGGGCATCGAGTCCACGTAGGCCAGCCCTTTCTGGATCAGTTCCTGGCCAAAGTCATAGAGCTGTCCGAAATAGTCGGACGCGTGGCGCAGCGCCTGCCACTCAAAGCCCAGCCAGCTCACGTCGCGCTCGATGGCGGCGGCAAACTCTTCGCTTTCCTTTTCCGGATTGGTGTCGTCGAAGCGCAGGTTGCAGCTGCCCGCGTAGTCCTGCGCCAGCCCGAAGTTCAGGCAAATCGACTTCGCGTGGCCGATATGCAGATAGCCATTGGGTTCCGGCGGAAAGCGGGTGCCCACCCGACCCTCATGACGCCCGGCGGCCCGATCTTTCTCGATGATCTGCCGAATAAAATGGCTGGCCAACGGCGAGGTCTTGCTCGCATTACTCATGAACGGTTTTTCCTTGTCTTTCGGAACCAGGGCCGCACGGCTGGCCAAATTCGCCAAGCGCTGGGGGCACCCGATCCCATCAAAAATTCGTGGCGTAGTTTACTGCAATCAGGAAGCGTTGAGCCCGCGAAGCAGACGCTGAGCCAGGTGGGCCTCGGACGTGGTCGGCATCAGGGTCAGAAGTGTCTCGGCAAAATAGGTGGCGCGATTGACGTTGCTGGACCTCGCGTAAGACTCCGCCAGCGCCAGCATGGCTCGGGGCAGCCCCTGGTGGCCGGGTTCCCGCTGGAGATAGACGTTGACGATGTTGGCCGCGTGGTCGGTCACGTCCCAGTCGGCAAAGCGCTGCGCGAGCGTGATATGCAGGCTGGAGGTAAGCGCCGGCTGCCCCTGCGCCACCGCCAGATAGTCTTTGTAGAGGGCAGTAATCACCTCCCGGTCGCCGCCCTCCCCCTCCTGCCGCATCAGCAGATTGCCCGCCGCGGCGTGGAATTGGGGTTTCTTGGGTTCAAACTTCCAGATGGAGTAGCGCAGCTGGCGAACGCGAAGGTCACCCGGCGCCGCCCGATGCATCGCCTCGATCGCGCGCTGCGCCGCCGGCAGCTTGCGCTCGTTCAGCAGGCCTTCCACCTGGTTAAGTGATTCCTCGAGCTTGTCGCCCTGAGCGGCAGCCCCGGCGGATGGATCGCTGGCAAGCCCCGCCAGCTTGACCAAAATTCCGAGCAGCAGCCCGCCGGCAAAGGCCAGCAGCGCGTAGACCGTCGGCGACAGGCCCAGCGTGAAATACATCACCAGCAGGCCGACACCGCCCAGGCCCGCCGGCAGCCACCACGGCACGGCCAGCGCGCCGATCGAGCCCGGCAGAAAACAGAACGGGCGGGTAGCGGCTCCCTGGAGGACGCCCAGCGCCACCCCCTGCATGGCAAACGCCACCATCAGGAGCGTGTCGGCGCCCAGCTGCTGACTGCCGTCCAGCAGCTGCGGAATACCCAGCGCCAGACCGACACAGCAGGCAACGCAGGCGCCCAGCAGCAGCGGGCCCAGCAGAATTTCGAGCGCGACCGCCACGGGCAGGATCAGCACCAGCGACGCGAGCGCGGGCAGGCTGAGACCGGGCGCGGGCCAGCCGCCCGCAGACGTACCCGCGAGTACCAGCAACGCAACCAGCAGCAACGCGCAAAGCGCGGGTACCCGCTGTTTGAGGGTATAGAACGGTCCGGGAACCGTTGTCATTCTGCCTCCCCAGGCAAAGAGATTATTTAAGTGATTGTGTCGATGCTCGCCGGCTTTTGGATGTCGCCACATCCATGAGGCAGCTTAAGCAAGACTGGAATTATAGCCGGCCGCCGTTTGAGATGTCGCGGCCGAGAAGGGTCAGGCGGTACGCCAGAAGACAGTGCGCAGAATTCTAACCGGTGCCGACAAATGGTGGCGGTGCCCCTCGGACGGATTCGCCGTGTTGCTCGGTGTTGCTGTCCTTCGCACGCTGCTCGGCGACCAGCGCCAGGGCAGCCAGCTCGCTTTGCCACCAGGCCAGCTGGTTCTGGTCGGTCTCGAGCATGATGAACTGGCGCAGCTGGCCAATCAGTTCCGATCTGGTCATATCTGGGCACTCCGTTTGCCCGGAAAATATCGGCAGGTTTTTCCGAAAACTTTAGCCGTCTTTCCATAAATTCGGTCAGCCCAGATCGTAGCAGACCCCATAAAGCGGGTGCCCGCTCGCCAGGTATTTGTTTTCAAAAGGTGACATTGGCGGATCGGGAGAAATTCGCGCCGCTTTCGCGCCGGTGCGGCCGTAAGCGCTCAAGGCCGCAGCAAATTCTTCCGCGTACGCCGCCCAGTTGGTGCGAAGCGTTAGCCGCCCACCTAGCTCGAGAACCGCCGCAAACGCGGGATGCGCGTGCCAGCGCCGCTGCAGCTGTGAAGGTTTGGGCCACGGATTGGGATAGAGAATGTAGTGATGCGCGAGCCTAATGCCCGCCCCGGCAAGCAGCCGCCAGAAATCTGTCAGCTCTGCCCGCAGCAAAATCACGTTGCCGTCTTGTCGGCCTGGCCCGCCCCACTGCTCGCTGCGAAGCCTGGCAGCCGACTGGTCGACACCGATAAACAGGGTGGGCGGGATATCCAGCAAGGCCGGATCTGCGGTTTCCCCCCTGGCGAGATGACGCGTAGACGCGCCGGTACCGCAGCCGCTGTCGAGCAGCAGACGATGCTGAGACAGGTTCACCTGGTCACAAAGCCAGCCAAAAGCCTCACGGGTGTGTTCGGCGACCGGCTTTTGGTATTCGGAGGCTCGGTAGCGAGCGATGAGTTCCGGTAGCCGATGATCCACGCCCAGCTGGCGGCTGTCGACGCGGCGGGAATTGCCGGTCACGCGGCGGCTCGCCGCGCTGTCGGCTTCGATCGTTTAGGTTGAATCCACCGATACCCGGGGCGCATCGATGGACAGATCGTCCATATAGGCATTAAACATCTCGGGCCGCAGGCGGCCCATCAGGTTCACCATCACCAGTTCGCGGCCGTCAGCGGCCAAAACCACCATACCGCGAACCGCGTCATGGCGATCGGTTTTGAGCAATACATGCACCGTCTCACCATCCTCACGAACGGCCACGACCGGCTCCCAGCCCTTCCGATCGAGTGTATCGAGCGTCGGCGCCAGCGAGTCCGCGCTGACCGGGTTGTTAAGTTCATACACAAAAACCCGCACCCCGCGCAGCCCCTTTAGAATCATCTTGACCTCCGGATCGTCGTCGTCCATGACCACCCGCGCCAGCTTCAGCGGCAGCGCCCCGAGACTGATGCCAACCACCCGATCAGCCTCCGGCGGCGGCGAAAAGCTGGCGAAGCCAGCGCCGCGGCCAGCGGTGATGCCGCAGCCCGTAATCAGGGTTAACAGACCGGCGGCGGCCGCAACGCGAATCCAGTGGCTCATCAGCTGTTCCTCGAGGTGTGTAGCTAGCTTACCCCTCGATACGATTCGATTGGCCTTAAGTTACAGCTCGCGCAGCAGAAGCTCTTTCTCCAGGCCACCCAACTGCTCCGCCGCCCGCGACACCGCGTCCCTGACCGCCTCACTCTCGTGACGATCGAGCACGTCGGACAGCAGCAGCCGAAGTTCCAGGTCTGAGCCGATCTGCTCGCCGGCCTTGCGCACCAGCATCACCGCAGTTTCCTGCTGGAGCTCCTTTTTGATCAGTTCAGACAGCAGCAGACGCTGCTCCAGGTCGGAGCCGATATCACCCGCGGCATCGATGAGCGTGTCGTGAACGGCCCGATCGAGGGCACCGCGCTCCAGCAGCGCCTCCAGCGCCAGGCGATGCTCAACGTCACTGCCCAGCTCGCGGGTGGCCCGCACGTACGCTTCGCTCAGTTCGGGCTTCTCGGGGAGAAGCCGGAGGCTGGATTCTAGCGCCAAACGCTGCTCAACATCTGATCCGATGGCGTTGGTGGCGGCGTAGTAGGTGAGCCAGTCGATCTGATCCGCCTGATATTTGGCCAGAGCCTCCATCGCCAGACGCTGTTCAACGTCGCTACCGATGCTCTCGCCGGCGATGCTCAGCAGTCGCGTGACCTCTTCGTCTGCCAACGCCTCACTCTTGGCCAGGCCGCTCAGATACCGGCGCCGGGTCAAATCGCTTCGGGTGAGCCGGACCTCTTCGAGCAACGCATCGATGCCGCCGGCGCGATAAATCCGCCCTGCCCGAGCCTCAGCGTCGATGCCCGTGATCCGAAGCATCTCGGGGAGCTGGTCGGCGAACCAGGCTTGCGCCTCGGCATCGTATGGTCTCTTGCGGCCGTCGACCCAGTAGGTGGTCTCGATAGCACCATCGTCGCCGACAAACCGGACGCGTCGCTTTTCACCGGGCCGGCTTGTCGTAAGATCAAAAAAGCCGTCGAGCGACTCCAGCGCCGATTCCGCTTCGTTAAACGCGAAGCGGCCCTCTGCCTTTAGCTTGAGCCTAAAATCATCGTCGCTGTGGGTGACCGAAATCTGGGTTGTGCTGTTGGAGTGGCTGGTGACTTCAACGCTTGTACCCCGGCGCTCCGTGCCCGTGGTCAGGGTTGGCAAAGCCAGCGCGCCGGCCAACGCGACCACAACAGCGACCGGCAGCACCAGCCGGCCGTTCGGCCCGACGCTCAGCCGGCCAGCCAGCAGGTTTTCGATCCGGGTGACCACCTCATGGCGACGACCGGCCATGGCGCTCGCCAGCAGCGGCGTGTTCATTGACCGCCGCGACGGGCGCCGCCCGGCGGCCGGCTTGTTGCCGAGTGCAAATGCCGCCAGTACCTCTACTAAATCGGAACGCTTCGCGCCGCCTCGCAGCGCGAGTGCGTCACTGCCCTGCTCCGCGGCGGCGGCAATTCGGCGCGACGCGAGGACATTGAGCGGCTGGAAAAACAGAACCGACTGCACCAGCAGGCAAAGCCAGCGCCACACGCCGTCTGCCCGCTGCAGGTGAGCCAGCTCGTGAGCCAACGCCGCATGAACCTGCTGCTGCGGCATGGTGGTCATCGTTTGCGGCAAACAGATCTCCCGAAGCCCAACGGCCATCGGCTGGCTGATGTCGCGACAGGCGCTGACCCGAACCCAGCCGGGCAGGTCTTCCGGCAGCAAACGGGAAGGGAACGGCCGGCGGTCGCGCAGCAGGTGGCGAAGCTGAAAGGCGGCCAGCTCGAGCCGTGCCAGCATCAAGGCCGCGCCGATCAGCCAGAGACCAATCCAGGGTGCGCTGGGCGCTAAGGCCGGCAGCATTGCGGGCTTTGCCAGCTTTGGCGCCAGGACTTTGGCCTTCATCTTGCTGCCGCCAGCCCCCAGGACCTCCGCCCGCGGCAGCGGCGTCGCCTGAGGTGCGGGCGTCGCCCGACGGGAGTCGACGGTGCTTTCCGCCGCGACGCCCGGCAGCAGCGCGTCGGGCACGGGCAGCTTCAGCAGCGCCGATCCGCCGGTCGCCACCTGCAGTGAAGCACTCAGGATGCCGCCCAGCAGTGCCGCCTTCCACACGAGTTCCTGCCAGAAGGAACGTCCCCGAAGGATGGTCCGATCCGCAATCGCCGCGGCGCTCAGCAGCACGGTGCTGTGTAGGGCGTACGTCAGGAGCCACTCGGTCAATAGGTTCAGGTTGAGGTCCATACTCATGACGACGCTCCGTCTCGATTCTCTTCCAACAGTTTGAGGATCCGCTCTCGGTCCTCGTCGTCGATCGGCTGGTCACCCAGCAGGTGATTCACCAGCGCCGCCGGGTCGCCGAGGAACATTTGTTTGATCAGGCCGCCAACCAGGTCGCGCTGCACGTCTTTCTGCTCCACCTCAGCCCGATAGATAAAGCTGCGTCCGTGCGTCTCGTGGCTGACCAGCCCCCGGTCCTCCAGGCGCTTCAGCAGCGTAGCGACCGTGGTCAGCGCCAGGGAGCGCTGCTCGGCGAGCGCCTCACAGACTTCGGCGCTGGTGGCGCTTCCGTGGTTCCAGAGCACCTGCATCACGTCCAGCTGCAGGTCGCTTAATCGGGTGTCGGCGGTCATTTCACTCGCTCCAGCAAACTATCAACTACATTTGTAGTACTACAGGTGTAGTTTGTCAACTGCTTTGCCCCAAGGTGGCCGTTTCCGCGGCCATTGAAGTTTTGACGAAAGGCGAACCGAAATGGTTACGCCAGACTGCGCTAGCCGCCTCGACCAAATTCGCCGACAATGCCGTCTGGTTTTTTCAGCCAGCGGTCCATGAGCGACGCACGCCAGTACTTCACCTACGACAAACCCTTCCGCTTTCGTCGCGGCGGGGGCCTGAGCCAGTTCACGCTCGCGTATGAAACGTGGGGCAAGCTGAATAGCCGCGGGGACAATGCGGTGGTGATCTGCACCGGGCTGTCGCCGGACGCGCACGTCTGCAGCTCGGATGAAAATCCCTCCCCGGGCTGGTGGGAGTTTATGGTCGGGCCAGACAAGCCCGTCGATACCAACCGCTGGTTTGTGCTCTGCATCAATTCGCTGGGCAGCTGCAAAGGCTCAACGGGGCCAGCGTCGATCAATCCGGAGACCGGCGAGCTCTATCGCCTGGATTTTCCCAAGCTGAGCATCGAGGACATCGCCGCGGCGGCGCATGAGCTGGTGCGGGCGCTGGATATTCCGGAGATTGCGGTGATGATCGGCCCGTCGATGGGCGGCATGACCGCCCTGGCTTACTCGCTGCAGTTCGGCCGGGTGCGCCACATGATCAACATCTCCTCGGGCATTTCCTCGACGCCCTTTGCGATCGCTCTGCGGTCCCTCCAGCGCGAGATGATCCGTGAGGACAGCGAGTGGGAAAACGGCAACTACGGCGACGGCGACGGCCCCAAGACCGGCATGCGGCTGGCGCGAAAGCTCGGCATGATCACCTACCGCTCAGCGGAAGAATGGCAAGACCGGTTCATGCGCGAGACCATCCCGCTCGATGAGCAGGGTGACGATCCGTTTGGGCCCAGCTTTGAGATCGAGTCGTACCTGCAGTATCACGCGCAGAAGTTCATCCACGGATTCGACCCCAACTGCTACCTGTATCTTTCCCGTGCCCTGGACTGGTTCGACGCCAAGGACCACGGCTTTGGCATGGCCGACTCGATCGCGCGCTTCAAATCAGCGCTGGTGGTCGGCGTTGGGTCCGATATCCTGTTTCCGATCTATCAGCAGCGCCAGATCGCCACGATCATGACCGAGGAACGTACCCCGGTGCAGTTTCGTGCGCTAGAATCGGTGCAGGGTCACGATTCTTTTCTGGTCGACGCAGAGCGCTTTGCGCCCGTCGTGGCCAGCTACCTGGAGCATTTATAAATGGCAGCACAGCCGCAGCAGAGTTTCCCCGGCTATCTGGAACTCATTGAATCCATTGATCATGCGGTGCGTTTCGAGGCGGAGAACGACATCGTTCGGGAGCTTCGCGGCGCGCTTTGCAAACTCATTCGCAGCGACAACGTGGAGCTCCCTCAGGAGGTTTTTCAGACCGCCGAAGGCCGCTATGCGCGGCGCGAATTGCACCGCAGCGAAGAGCTCGGCTACTCGGTGATCGCCATGACCTGGGGCCCCGGCCAGGGTACACCCATCCACGATCACTGCGGCATGTGGTGCGTCGAGGGCGTCTGGCACGGTGAGCTGGAGGTCGTTCAGTACGACCTGACCCAAGAGGACGGTGACCGCTTCAATTTCCGCGAGGTAGGCGCCATCCAGGCCGGCCAAGGTTCTGCCGGCAGCCTGATTCCACCTCACGAGTACCACACGATCAAAAACGCCCACGACGACCAGATCGCCGTCTCCGTGCACGTTTACTCCGGCTGTATGACCAACTGCAACGTGTTCATGCCGCTGAAAGGCGACTGGTACCAGCGCCAGCCCAAGTCCCTCTACCTGGACTCTTGATCAACGCCTGACCGGCCCTATACTGGGCCGCCCGGCCAGGCCGGGACACCTCTAGCCGGGGTGGCGAAATTGGTAGACGCGCCGGATTCAAAATCCGGTTCTGGCAACAGAGTGCGGGTTCAAGTCCCGCCCCCGGCAGAACCCCTACTTTTTACCCTGGATTATGGGGTATCCAATTGAAGGCAAACCCCCTCAAAACAACGACATAGCAATTCGGGTTGTACCTATAAGTACCCGACTGTAACCTGCCAAC
>JBCCCR010000026.1 GCA_039033415.1 Pseudomonadota bacterium
GGTGATGCCCAGGCAGTAGCAGACCGCGGAGTTAGCTGCGGAGCCGCGGCCCTGACAGAGGATCTGCTGGCGGCGCGCAAACGCCACCACGTCCTCCACGGTCAGAAAGAATGCTTCGTATTGGAGCTCAGCGATCAGCGCCAGCTCGTGCTCAACCTGCTGGCGGACGCTCTCGCTCGCCCCGTCTGGCCAGCGTCGGGCCATGCCGGCCATCGTGAGCTGCCTCAGGTAGCTGGTGGGCGTGTGGCCATCGGGCACCAGCTCCCGGGGGTAGGTGTAGTTGAGCTGGTCCAGCGTGAAGCGGCAGCGCCGGGCGATGTGGACCGACGCTGCCAGCAGGTCCGCTGGATACACCCGGCGCAGCACCTCGCGATGGCGCAGATGCCGCTCGCCGTTCACCGACAGCGCCGCGCCGGCGGCGCACAGCGGTTTGCCGATCCGGATGGCGGTCAGGGTGTCGGCCAGGGCGCGGCGGCCCCGCCGGTGCATGTGCACGTCGCCGCAGGCGGTCAGCGGCATCCCGCAGTCCTGGCTTAAAGCGCGCAACTCCTCCAGCAGGCGCTGATGGCAGCTCTCAAACAGCAGCTCCACCCCGATCCAGCAGCGGCCGGCAAAATGCTGCTGCAGCCAGTGTCCCGAGTCTCTATCGTCGCGCTGCTCATCGTCAGGGCACCACAGGAGCAGCACGTCGGGGGCGTCCGGCGGTGTGTCCAGCAGCTCTTCCAGCACGTCCTGGCGGCTCAGCCGGTACTGGCCTTTGGGCGCCGCGCGGCGACCGCGGGTGATCAGTTGACAGAGCTGCGTGTAGCCTCGGTGGGTGGTGGCCAGCAGGACCAGCTTGAGGCCGTCTTCGGTGATTATTTCGGTGCCGATGATGAGCTGGAGACGCTTTTCCGGCGGCAGCCCGTTGGCCGCCTCGAAGGCCCGCACCACGCCGCTCATGGTGCATTCATCGGTAATGGCCAGCGCCTGATAGCCGAGCTCGCTGGCGGTCTGCACAAGTTCCTTGGCGTGTGAGGCGCCGCGCAGGAAAGAAAAATTGCTCAGGCAGTGCAGTTCAGCGTAAGGCGGGGGTACGGCAGACATACTGTTTATTTATACAGTAATTGGGCTATCGCTGGAAAGCACTGGCTCACAGTTTGGGTGTTGATCAGCGAACCCCGTCGCGAGCCAATCCAAAGCCTGTCGAGCACCCGCCGACGATTCCCGTTGCTCGGGAGCGGTGCTATGGTGCGCTTGAGGTCAAAGCCAACAGGAACCCATACGGTGACTCAGGAAAACCTGCAGATCAGCCTGATCCAGAGCGAAGTGAAATGGCACGACAGCGCCGCCAATCTGGCCAGCTTTGCTGAGCAGATCGCCCGCTTGGAGAACCCTGGCCATCTGATCATGCTGCCGGAGACCTTCGCCAGCGGCTTTACCCAGGAGCCCGCGAAGGCGGCTGAGGCGATGGACGGGCCGGCGGTCAACTTTATGCGCGAGCAGTCGCGCCTGACCGGGGCAGCGATCACCGGCTCGCTGGCGATTGCGGATCGCGGGCACTACTTCAATCGGATGCTGTTCGTCGCTGACGGCGAGGTGCTGGGTAGCTACGACAAAAAACACCTGTTTACGCTCGCCGGCGAGCACAAGCGCTACGCCGCCGGCAGCGAGCGGGTGGTCGTGGACTACCTGGGATGGCGCATCTGTCTGCAGGTCTGCTACGACCTGCGATTTCCGGTGTTTTCCCGCTGCCGGAACGACTACGACCTGCTGCTGTACGTGGCCAACTGGCCCATGCCGCGGGCCCATGCCTGGAGCACGCTCCTGCGGGGCCGAGCGATCGAAAACCTCTGCTACACGGTTGGCGTTAACCGTACGGGCCTGGATGGCAACAACTGGGAATATGCCGGCGGGTCAGCGGCGGTGGACTACCTCGGTCATGATCTTGTCGATCTGGGAACCGAGCCCCGCTGCGCCACCGTGACGCTCAGTCTCGCCGATCAGAACGCCTTTCGAGACAAGTTCCGCTTCCTGGACGACGCCGACGACTTCGTCTTGCTCGACGGTGAGCGACAGGAGAAGACAGCTCTGCGGGGCGCTGGGTAACCCTCCACCGTCAGGTCCGGGTTAGCCGGGTCTAGAAAGGTTTCCAGAGAATCAAAGGTCATCCAGCGCGTGGTGCGCTGCTCCTCAATCGACGTCACGGTGACGTCGAGCAGCTCGACTTCGACAAACCCGCAGCGCCGCAGCCACCGCGCCAGCAGCGGCGGGCTGGGAATAAACCAGACGTTGCGCATTTTTGCGTAGCGCCCCTCCGGCACCAGCACCCGATTGTCGTCACCCTCAACCACCAGCGTTTCAATGATGGCCTGACCGCCGGGCCTCAGTAAGGACCGAATCAGCTCCAGGTGTTCCAGCGGCGAGCGCCGGTGGTAAAGGATGCCCATGGAAAAGACGGTATCGAAGCCCGTCAGGTCCGGCGGGAGCTCTTCCAGGCCGATCGGCAGCAGGGCGGCGGGCAGGTCCGGCAGGAAATGACGCAGCGCGGCAAACTGTAGGCCGAACAGGGCGGTGGGGTCGATCCCCAGCGCGGCGCGCGAGCCGGCGCCCATCATGCGCCACAGGTGATAGCCGCTGCCGCAGCCGATGTCTAAAACGATGCGGCCCTCCAGGCTGTCCAGGGCCGGCGCCACGCGGTCCCATTTCCAGTCGGAGCGCCACTCGGTGTCGAGCTCGAGGCCAAAGAGGGAGAACGGGCCTTTACGCCACGGGTTCAGTTCCGCTAGCGCTGCTTCGAGTTCAGCCAGGTCCGAGCTGGAGATCTCGCCGGATGCGGTGACGGCAGACGCGTTGAGATCGACGTGATCGACCCGCGGCCGGGGCAGCGAATCCAGGGCCTGCTGCCAGCGCGGAAGGTCACCGTGTTGCTGCAGCCTGCCGAGACGCTCTGCGTCGCAAAACCACTCCAGCCAGGGGCCGAGTCGAGAGTTCTGCAGCGCTTCGCGGAACGCGCCGCCAGGTGTGAACCGCTCGGCGTTCAACTACTTGAAGGCGACCAGCGAGGCGAAGTTGAAGCACTGAAACCACTGTTCAACCTGGCGAAAGCCCGCGCCGTGCAGCCGCGCCCGATGGTCAGCAATCGTTTCGCGCACGAGTACGTTTTCCAGCGCGCTGCGCTTGCGCGCAATCTCGAGCTGACTGTAGCCCTGGCTACGTTTGAAGGCGTGATACAGATCGTGAAACAGCGTATCGCTGGCCGGGTCCTCGAAAGCAATTTTCTCGGACAGCAGCAGCACCCCGCCGGGCCGCAGCGCGTCTGCAATCCGACTCAGCAGCGCAGTGCGTTCACCCAGCGGCACAAACTGCAGCGTGAAGTTCAGCACCACCACCGACGAATTCTCAAGCGGAAAGGCGGTGATGTCCCCCAGCTCCAACTCAACCGGACCGTTTTTCTGGTGGTCCGCAAGGCTGGCTCGGGCCCGGTCGATCATGGCGGGGGCGTTGTCGACGCCAACGATCGTGACGGTTGCGTCGTCTACTGCGTCACGCATGGCAAAGGTGGCCGCGCCGAGCGAACACCCGAGGTCGTAGCAACGGCTCCCGGGCTGCGCATAGCGCCCGGCCATCGCGGCGATCGTCGACAGCGTGGTCGCATAACCCGGGATGGATCGCTCGAGCATGTCGGGAAACACCCGAGCCACGGCGTCGTTGAACTCAAACGGTGGCTCCTCCGCCGCCGCAGGGGAGGCGAACAGCTTGTCTTTGGTGCGGGTCATGATTATCTAGTTGGCTTGTGTTCGGCGGCTCCGGCTCAGCGCCAGCAGCAATGCTCCAACGAGCATTATGCCGCCCCCTATCGCCCACAGCATGCGCTGGGGGGTTCGCTCGCCCTCGCTCAGGGCAACCGCGCTATCGCCGGCGATGATCCAGCCGGCCCAAGCGCTGGCGGGGTAGCCGGCGGCGGCAAACTCTTGGCGTGTCTCGGCGAGAGCAGCACCCAGCGGCAAACCGCTGCGCAACCGAGCGTACCAGCGGCTGACAAAACGGCTCGCCAGCGCGTCGTCGATCGGCCACAGGTTGGCGGCCACCGATACGGCCCCGGCGTCGAGCAGGGTGCTGGTGAGTCCTATCAAGCCTTCTCCGGTCAAACGCCTGCCTGCTGCACTCTCGCACGCGGAGAGCAACACCACCTTCGGCGGGAGTCTGAGCTTCGACAGTTCCCGTACGGTAAGCCAGCCGTCACTTCGATCGTCTGGCGCGAGCTGAAGGCTGGAGTTCAGCGGGTCGTCGGGCTGAATCTTGACGTGGGTGGCAAAATGCAGCCATGCAGTCCCCCCGGTCAGCGCTGCTAGGGCTTCGCTCTCTGACGCGGCGGCGCCCGACAGAATACGGCTGCCGGCCCAACTATCGGCAATCGCCGCGGCCTCCGTTAGTGTCGCCGGCAGGCGATCGTGGTTTGCCGGCTTTCCAGTTCCAGGCATTGGCGTTATCGGGGGCATCGGGTTGGCGAAGATCGTCGGTCCAATGCTGAAATCCGGTGCCACTGCCGTTGAAGCGCGTGAAGCGTTGGACCAAGCCTTGAGTGACCCGTAGCTCGAAGCGTGCAGGAGCCTGGGGTTATCGCCTCCGATCGCGCCTAGCGGAACCGCGTGAAGCTCACCATCCGGCAGGAACACGAGCGGTCCTTCGGATTGACTCAGCGCACCTGCCAGCGGATCGACGAGCATCTGTCGAAGTTCCTCAAGTGCGGCGCTGATGCGGCGGTGATCTCCGCTCCGTACTCCGCTGCCCAGCAGGGCAAGCTGCGCGTCAGCTCGGCGCTCCGTGTCCAGCTCGACTGTACGAATCTCTCCGCCGCTCAGTACGAACGCGCGGCGCGAAAAATCCCGGTCATGATGCCATTGAAAAAACACTGCGGTACTCTCGGGCGGAATCTGGTCCATCAGCGCGAGCTGAGAATCAACCGTGGCTGAGGTTGCGGGCAGCATCGGGGCCTTTTCTGCTCTCGAAAACTCGTCGTCCGATATCAATCGCGGTGTGGGTTGTTGAGCCAGTTGCTCCCGCCAGCGAACCCAACCATCAAGGGCCACCATGTCAGCCGCTGCGTCGAGCTCGGAAGCTCGCCGGCCGGATCGAGCAGCCTCCAGGATCGCCAGTGCCGTCCAAAGATTGCGCACGGGCAACGCGCCGTCATGAACGGCGTTAATCACCTGGTCGGTGAGCCAATAGTGGTCGTTATTTAGATATCCTAGGAACTCGCTCGCTCTCTCACCAACCCGCTGCAGGTTTCGTCCAAACTCTATTTGCGACAGCAGTTCAAGGCTTCGCTCAACAGACCTGACGTCAACTGGTTCAGCCCAAACAAGCCGAAGCTCAGCTTGCGCCAAAAGCAACTTCATTTCCGGTGTGGCATTACCGCCAAAACCCTCTCTCGCGGTTTTGATCCAATTGGCGGCTGATTCATAATCCTCCGACGCTAGCGCAATCGCTAAACGTGTCTCACAAAGCGTGCGGAGGTCGTCGTAGCCGATTTCTTTTGCGCTCTCTGCACACCATTTCAGATCCGTGACCCTGTTCTCATCAGGCATTAGTGTCTGACGAGCCAAGCCAGCGTGAATTCGCACAGAGAGAGGTATTTCCATGCTGTCTCGTATTTCTTCCAACTTCGCAAGAATTGTCGCTTTGCGGGAATTGCTGGACGATCGATCAAACTGCAACGTTAGGAGGTCAACTTTGCTTGCAAGCCCGAGACTCGATCCTGAAGTCCCCGGAGCGCGGTCCGCAACTCGTTGCAACGTGATGAGAGCCTGCTCACGGTGTCCAAGACGAATTGCGACACGAGCCCGCCAGTGATCGAAGTAAAGTTGAGTTACGGGGTCCACAGCCTCAGTGAGGTTTGCTGAAGCCTCAAGAACTTGGAGCGCTCGAGGGATATTGTTGAGACCAAACAGTCGATGCCTGGCGAGGCTTGTGGCTGCTTTTACCTGATCAGTGGGAAGCGAGAGGATTCGGCTCAGTTCAAAAGCCTTTTCCGCCTCCCAAATTGCAAGTTCGAATTGCTCATTCGCGTCAAGCCCGAAGCTCAAGAAGCGACGAGCCTGCAACTCGCACTTGGCCTGCCGATTTTTTAAGCAAAGAAAGGTCGCACGACGGGCATATTCAACAACGGAATCAAAATCTTCCCGCATATAGCCCAACTGTGCGAGCGCTAAAGCCACTTTGTGGGAGGGATCTTTTCCTTCAGACAGTCGATGAACCAAGTCTTCCCAAGCGACGGAAAACTCGGGATCCTGGTTCGATTCTTTGTAGTCGGTCCAGCACTGCTGGGCGGATTCTACATCTAGGCATGGGTAAGCGTGGCTTTGCTTCAACTCACCTAAAAGCAGCAGACACGCCAACGCCGCGCTTGCCAGTTTGGAAAGCGCCAGCGTTGGCGCGCCGCTGCTCAGCGTGCCGTGGTTAAACCGTGCGTTTGTTTTCTTCAACCACGACGATATGCGGCGGCGAAAGCTGGAAGCCAGAATTGTTGGGCTCCTGATCACCATCATCCAGAACCGCGACCGTTATGGCTGCGCCTGCGGCCGCGCCCACAGCCGCCGCAAGCAGCGTTTGCCATGGTGGTGGCTTTGTTGGGTTGCCATTTGACATGCCTGTTTCTCCTCTTTGTTATTGCTTGTCGAGTTTGGGATCGAATACAAAAGACTGCTCTGCCGAGACTCGGCCGCTGTCGCTGCCGCCAATCACTTTTACTGACCAAAGGATCTTTTCGCCTGGCGAAAAATTCGCAAGTGTCTCGTCATCAAGCACAAAAGCGGAATCTGTAACTACTCTTCGGACACTCAGGCCGGATACTCCCATAAGCGTCAATTCGTACCCATCAGCGCCCGATACCTGTGTCCAACCGAGTCCGGCCCCTCGTCCAAGACTCTCTGCATGACCCAAAGAAATTGGGCCTGATGCGTCATCTGCTCCACGAAGTACGCCGCTCGGTGCAGGTGCTGCCAGCGGATCCAGCGGGGCAGGGCCGTCGAGCCAGACCACCGCGACCAGCAAGGCGGCCGCTCCGGCCATCGCTGGACCAAAGACCGCCGGGCGCAGCAGCTGCTGCCAAAACGACGGCCGGTCCGGTTGCGGCGGGTTCGTCACGGCTGCAGGCTCGATCGCGGCAGCCTCCTGCTGGACGCTGATCGCCGCCTGCCACGCCAGTGCACATTCGGGGCAGCTCGCCGTCAGGCTGATGATTTCGCGGCGCCGTGCTGCGGGCAGCTTCATATTGACCGCGTCCCAGATCTCTTCCGGCGACGGGCATTCGACCTCGGCGTCGCTGCTGTCAGCCGCGGTCAGCGAACTGAGAAACGCTTCGCGCAGCTCCTCCTCACCCCAGGACATGATTCACTCCTTTTCGACTCAGGCACTCCCGCAGATTGGCCAGCCCCCGATAGACGCAGTTTTCCGTGCGCTTGTTGGGCCAGTCGAGCAGCTTAGCTGCCTCTGGGACGGTGTGACCCTGGAGATACAGGACCAGCGCCTGGCGCCGGCTCTCGGCGAGCTGGCTAAGGCAATCCCAAAGCGCCTCGCGCGCGTCATCCGCCGCCAGTGCATCCTCAGGCGAATCCTTTCGTTCCGAGCCGAACTGCTCGGGTGATACGGCTTGTGTCGTCACGGGACGTCTAGACCTCTTTCTGACCTCGTCGACCACGATGCTGTGGGCGACTCGATACAGGTAAGACGCCAGGAGGGCGGAGTTCTCCTCACCGGATGCTCGTTGATGGAGTTTCAGGAGGGCGGTTTGTACGAGGTCCTCTCGTTCGTCCTCCCCCCAGCGGTAGCACAGTCGATCGACAGCGCGCCGCAAAACGCTCTGAATCCGTTCCAGGTCGTCGCCAGATAACAAAGGCTCTGTCTCCCCACGAGCACGTCGTCAGCGGAATATGATAACGAGTTATCGGTGAAATGTGCCGTTATTGTGCGGAAGTTGGCTCAGTTCGTGACGTTGTCTGCTGCGGCTGCCGCCGGGATTTCCACGCTGCACAGCGACATCCGGCAAGCCGGCAATGGCCGGCGGTCAGGCATCAGAAAACGCCGGCGGGCTTCGGGTAACGTCAGCCGCGCACGACTGTAGTAGCGCTCCAGGCAATCTCGCCGGCTCAGATCGGGATTCTTTGCCAAGAAATCATCAAACGATTCCCCTGGCCTGGCTGACGCCGCGATCAGGGTCAGAAAGGCCCCAGTGATGGTGGCGTGGTAGCGCTCCGGTGCCCCGGCCGAGTCGGCGAGGGCGTAAAGGCTGGAGGCGAGCTTCCTAGGTCCTTCGGGATTTTCTTTCTGAATGCACTCCCAGCCGGCCTGCAGGTGGGCGCTGTGATCAAACGCGTCCGGACGGATTTGTCCGTCGTAGAGTCGAGGAAGAATGGGTTCCGTCACTTGCCACCTCCAATTGGTGGTACAATGGTAACAAGATAACATGGTAGTGGAGCAGATGAAAACCATAGAACGCACCCAGACCGGCGTCCGGCTGGAAAAGAAATTGCTGAAAGTCCTAAAGGCCACCGCCGAATATTGCGACCTGTCGCTCGGAGACCTTCTCGAGGGCGTTGTGTTGCACGTCTTCGAGGGCAAAACGCCGTTTTCGCCGGAGACCCTTGAGAAAATTCAGCAGCTCAAGCAGGTCTATGGACTAGAGCTGACCGCCGCCGATAGTCATCGGCTCCAGGAAAAATAGCGCGAGCGGCGCTTGACACGCTGAGGCACTTAGCGGCGCAATGTGCCGCCGCTGGCACTGAGCCGCGCCTGGAGTGTCTTGACCTTTCATGATCGGAGAATCCTGACTTTGCGTTGGTTCGCGAGCTGTCCTCTTGGCCTGGAGTATCTCCTGGTCGACGAGCTGAAGACCTTCGGCCTGCGCGACGTTCGCGAGGGTCTCGCTGGCGTGCATGCGGAAGGCTCGCTGGCGGACGCTTATCGGGCAGCTATCAGCAGTCGGCTCGCGACGCGCCTGCTGCTGCCGCTGGCCGAGTTCGACGCGCCGGACGCTGATGCGCTCTATGAAGGATGCAAAACGGTGGCGTGGGGCGACCATCTCACCGCACGTCAGACGCTTTCCGTGCACGCCAGCGTGGCCCGCCATCCTGAGATTCGCGACTCCCGTTTCGCCGCGGTGCGGGTGAAAGATGCCGTCTGTGATCAGTTTCGAGAGCGTACGGGGTCCCGTCCCAGCGTGAGCCGATCCGACCCGGATGTTCAGCTCTATCTCTTTGTCGCGCGCAACCAGCGAGCGACCGTTGGCATCGACCTGCTGGGCCGACCGCTGCACCAGCGCGGCTATCGAAGCCGGGGTGGGGCGGCGCCGCTGAAGGAAAACCTCGCCGCTGCGCTGGTGCTGCGCAGCGGTTGGCTCGACGACCCGACGCGGCCGCTTGTCGATCCGCTGTGTGGCTCCGGGACGCTGCTCATCGAGGCGGTCTGCATGGCGCTCAACCAGGCCCCTGGGCTGCTGTGGGCTGAGCTGGTCCAGCTGGGTTGGGCCGGCCACAGTCAAAAACTTTTTGCTGAGGCGCTGGAAGCCGCGCGGGACGCCGCCACGCCGGACCGCATGGTTGGTCCCGTCGTGGGGAGAGACCGTGACGAAAGGGCTGTCGAGTCCTGTCGCCGCCACGCGCTCGCTGCCGGCGTTGCGTACCAGACGACCTGGGAGAACCGCGAACTCGGTGAGGCCTTTGAGCCTTTCGAGCGCGCGGGCACGGTGCTTACCAATCCGCCCTACGGTCGCCGCCTCGGTGGCGGCGAGGAGGACTCGACAGCCCTCGACGATCTCTACCGGCGCCTGGGCGAGCGACTCCAGACAGACTTTGCGGGCTGGCGCGCCGGCGTCTTCACCGAAGATCCGGACCGATGCCGCAGCTTCGGCTTTGCACCGTTTAAGAAGTACCGCCTCTACAACGGCGCGCTGGACTGCCGGCTTCTGCTGTTCCAGGTCCCGGAGGCGCCCCCGGCGCCGAGTGAGCTGGCCCACATGGTCGCTAATCGAATTCGGAAAAATCTCAAGAAGCTGCGGCGCTACGTCGAGCAGCATGAGCTGGAGGCGTACCGAGTCTATGACCGGGATATTCCGGAGTACGCGGTGGCGGTCGACGTCTACGGCTCGCGCGCCAACGTTCAGGAATACGCGCCACCAGCGTCGGTCGAGCCAGCGGTGGCGTCGGCCCGCCTGAACGATGCCGTGGCGGGCGTGCGGCTCGCGCTCGACCTGACCGCTGCGGATCTGGTGGTCCGCCGTCGGCAGCGCCAGCGTGGCGAGAAGCAGTATCAGCGTCGCGCAGCCACCGGCCGTATCGACTGGGTGCGCGAGGGAGGGTATCGCTTTGCGGTGAACCTCGATGACTATCTCGACACCGGGCTGTTTCTGGACCACCGCGAAACGCGTCGAATGGTCGGTGAGATGAGCGCCGGGGCTCGGGTACTGAACCTGTATTGCTATACGGGTAGCTTCACGGTTTACGCTGCCGGCGGTGGGGCTCTGGAATCTACCTCGGTGGATCTCTCGCGCACCTATCTCGATTGGGCTCGGCAGAACCTGGAAGCAAACGGGCTTGCCAGCACGGCCCACCGGCTGCTGCGCGAAGACTGCGTTCGCTTTCTCCGGGGCGGCCAAAACGTGTTCGACCTCATCATTCTCGATCCGCCGACCTTCTCGACCGCCGAACGAGCTGAAGGATCGCTGGACATCCAGCGCGACCACGTTGAGCTCCTCGAACTCTGTCGATCGCGGCTGGCGCCGGAAGGGACGCTCCTGTTCTCCACCAATGCTCGACGCTTCAAGCTGGACGAAGGGGCTCTTGTCGACAGCTACCAGATCACCGAAATCACCCGGTCCACGGTGCCACCGGATTTCTCGCGCCGGCCGCCGCATCATTGCTGGAGACTCATCAAAAAATAAGGCTGATATCCGGTTCAGCGAGGGTTCATCACGCCGCCGTATCTTAGAGGCCAACCTGAAACGAAAGGAGGTCCCTGATGAAACGGCTTAACCGGGCTTTGATGTTGGCGATTTTCAGCACCGGCGTGCTGCTGGCTGCCCCCGCCGTAGCGGACCGCGGCGTTAACGTCGGCTACTACGACGATTTTGGTGTGCAGGTTTATCCGGTCGATCGCCGCTTTCGCAATGATTTTCGCGGCCCGCGCTTTGCGCCCCGACCCTTTGATCGGCGGCATTGGCGTCGCGGCCAGCGACATTTCAAGCGCTACGGCTACTACCCGCGCGCCAACGCGCGACCGGTATTTGTGGAACCGCGCTACTACTACTGTCCGGTACGTCGCGGCTACTTTCCACGGGGCGACCGCTTCTATCGCTGATCACAACACCGGCGGCACAGGGATGTGCCGTCTTTTTTTGTGAGACGGATCACGGCGCTCGAGTCGAAGCTGGCCCGGGTGAGGTTTCTGGTTAATAATCAGCGCCATGCGATGGATTTGCTTCATGATTTTGCTGTGTCCGCTGAGCGGTGCGCTGGCCCAGGTTTACAAGTACGTCGACGACGACGGCATTTTGCACTACACCGATCGTAAGCCTGCTGAAGGCAAAAAGTATTCGGTGATCCGGATGAAGTGTCGCGGCTGCGGCTGGCACAAGGCCGTGAACTGGCGGACGGTGGCGCTCAACACCGGCGACTTTGCCCAGGAGATTGCTGCCGCAAGTCAGCGGCATGCGGTCGACGCGGCGCTGGTGAGGGCGGTGATACACGCCGAGTCCTGGTTTGTGGTGGACGCGGTCTCCGACGTGGGCGCCCAGGGCCTGATGCAGCTGATGCCTGAAACGCAGCGGCGGTTTGGGGTCACAAGCCCGTTCGATCCCTCGCAGAACATCGACGCTGGCGTGCGGTACCTGCGCGAGCTCCTCGACATGTTTGAAGACGATTACCGGCTCGCCAGCGCGGCCTTCAACGCTGGCGAAAACGCGGTCAAACGCTTTGGCGGGATCCCGCCGTACAACGAAACCGAGAATTTTGTGAAGCGGGTCGGCATCCTGCGGGAGCGGTATCGCCGAGCCTCGTCCTGAACCCTGTTTTCCGGCGACACAACGCTGCGGTCTTACCCCGATCCTGTTGCCCTTCAGAGTCGAGGGTGGCGACGGCGGGCTGTCGTTGCTGCGTCGGAGCAATTTACGCAACACTTGCGCGAATGGTCCCCGAGTTCTATTTTTAGGTCTCTATGCCCGCTGACCTCGACCAGGATTTCAGAGCTATGAGCAGTAAGTCGCGACCGTCCCAGCCATCCTTACGGGCCCTCAGGTCCGAACTCACGCCGGCAGCCATGGTCACCGTCATTCTGCTGGGGCTGAGTCTCGGGTTGCCTGCCAGGGCGTTGGAGTTCGAGCGCATGGGGCTCGCCCAGTACCGCCAGACGATCAACAAGGCTCACAAGGCTTATCGGTCCGGGCGCATGGAAGAGGCGCTGGCGCTCTACAACCTCACGGCCCGCTGGGGTGAACCCGACTGCCAGCGGCAGCTCGGCATCATGCTGCTGTCTGGCGAAGGCACGGAGGTGGACCTGGTTGAGGGTATGGCGTGGATTCAGCTGGCGGCTAAAACGCGCCGGAAGTCTGATCTGGACGTGTTGAAGCAGGCCAAGGCGCAGCTGCCGGAAGAGGCCGTCAAGGCTGCGGAGGAGCTGGCGGAGGAATGGAAGCCGCTCTACGGCGCCAAAGCGACAGGCATCAGCTGTAAGCGGCAGCGACTCAAAGACAGCGGCCGCAAAGAGGTGTTTTGTGAGCGCCGCGCTGGCGGTATGGCTGACGCCAAGATTGTTGAGGTCCCGGTCCTCGACTCCCAGTACTACTGGGCCATCGACTGACCCCCCAAGAACGTTCGACCTACTCGAGGTCTCGAACCACCCGAAACCCGACGTGACTGAACCGGGCGCTGCGCTCGAGCCTCAGTCGGTGCCGCACCGAGACCTCCCGAGGTCGTTCAAACCACGACCCGCCGCGCACCGCGCCGGCCTCGCAGCCGCTTATCGTACTGGCTGCGCCGTAGTCCTGGCGCCAGCAGTCCAGCGTCCATTCCCCCGCGTTGCCCAGCAGATCATAAATCCCGGCGGCCGTCGGGGTGTAGCTCCCCACCGGCGCCGTGTTTACGCGACGATCCCGGCAGCCAAAAATGTTCTCCGTGGATACCTCGAGGTTGTGACGTTCTGCTCGGTCGAGATCGGAAACGTTGGCCAGATCGCAGGCATCCCGACTGCTGGTCCAGTACACGCCCGTCGTCGCATCCAGCGCCGCAGCGTATTCCCACTGATATTCGGTCGGCAGCGAGTAGCTGAAACCGGTCTGATCGCTCAGCCACCGGGTGTAGGCCAGCGCATCGTTGTAGCTGACGCAGACCGCCGGGTGTGACTCCGACTGCGTAAAACCCGGCGAGTCCCAGGATTTGTCTGCCCGCTGGCGCCAGTTAAACAACCAGTAGTTGCAGCCTTCGTCAGCGCTGCTCGGCGCTGCCAGACCCGTTGCTTCGGCGAACTGCCGATACTCCCCGACCGTAACCTCGTAGGCCGCGAGCGCAAAGGCGGGTAACGAGGCCGTGACCGTTGTGCCCGAGCTGTCGTCAGCCGCATCGCCGAGCGTCACCGTCGCCGCGGGCACCGGAATCAGCAGTGGCCCGGTGCCGCCCGTAGCAAGCGGGTCCTGAAACGGGGTTGCGCCCGAGCTTTCGCCGAGCCGCTCATCAAACTGATTCAGGTCCGGGTGGAGAGGATCAATAAAGCGCAGACGCTCCGTGAGCTGGCGGGCGGCTGATCGATCGCCGTCATCGAGCGCGGCGTTGATGCGATTGACGTAGGTGCGCTGGAGCCGCGCCAGGCCGCGCAGCGCCTCGCGGTTGCTCGGATCGAGATCCAGAACCTGTTGGTAGGCCTCCCAGGCGTTTTCCCCCTCTGGGAGGGTCAGCTGGTCCGCCGCAATCAACAGCTCAGCGTCCAGCAGCAGCTGTGCCACCTTGGGATCGCCAGCGGTCTCAGAAGAAGATGCTGTCGCGGGCGCTGCGCTCGGTGCTTGCGACTCTTCGCGCTGGGGCTCTTCGACCGGGCGTTCCCGCTCGACTGGCGGGGCCTCTTGAACCGCCACGGCGGCCTCGGATACGGGGGGAGGCTTAGTGCTTGCTGCTTCCTCGGGAGGATCACTCTCTGCCGCTTGTTCGGACAGCATTTCAGCCAGCAGCGCGTCGAGGTTTTCTTCGGGCTCCGCCTCAACTGGAGGTGCCTCGGTGCTTTCCGGCTGGCCCTGGGGCTGGGGAACTCGCTCAGGTACCGGCTCCTCGGGATCGCGTTCGCGCGCCTGGTTGCCCAGGCCGATACCGGCACCGCTACCTTCGCCGGTCACCAGCTCGAGCGGTGACGCCTCATCATTGCCGCGGCCTGACAGGACAACGGCCAGGACTATGACCAGTAGACCTGCGGCTCCGCCGCCCCAAACGGCCGGCTTGCGGTGCCACTGTGGCGGAGGCTTCTGGTAGAGGTCGTCCACCTTCCAGCGCTCCGCTTCGGGGCCGCTGTCCACTTCGGGTGGCGCCTGCGGATCAGCCTTGGCGTTGCCCGGTGCTTTGACCGCCGGGATCAGCGTGGTTTCGCGAAGGTGCGAGGCCTTGGCCTCCGCCACAGGCGGCGCGGCGGCAGCCGGCGGGCGTTGTTCCTTGGCCAGGGTCGTCTGTGCGAGTTCTTCCTTCGGACCTGCGGCAGCGGGCGGCGGTTCGCTGGCCGGGATCGGCGGAGTCTCCGGCGCTACGGCCTCGTCCTGCCCGGCTGGCTCTCCCGTACTGTCAGCATCTTGGGGCTCCTCGACAGTCTCTTCGGCCTGCTCGGTCGCGCGGCCTTTTTCCGTGGGCACCATGATCTGGAGTTCGGCTTCAGGGCCTGTGCCCGCCGGATCCGCACTTGCCGACTCGGCTTCCGGTGTGGCCTGGTCAGGCTCTGCCTCACGTTTGGCTGCAGGTGGCGCCTCCGAGCTGGTGACCTCTTCGGAGGCCTGAGCCGGATTTCGAGCTGGCGTCACGGACATCAGCTCAAACTCGGTCGCGGGATCGGCTGGCCGTGGCTGGGCGCCCACAACCGTTGACGGATCAAGCTGCTCAGCAGACTGGGTGTCCGCCTGATCGTCCGCAACCGCTCCTTGCGGACTGTCTTGCGGCTCAGCTTTCGGGCTTTCTTCGGCCGCCGACTCCTCGCTGTCTTCGCCAGCGCCTTCGTCCTCGGTTGGCGCGGCGTCCGCAGAGAGCGGCGGCAGGCCGTGCACCTCTGGCGCGACGGCGTCGATCAGCTCCTGCAACGCCCGACCGGATGCGGGACGCGCGTCCTGCTGTTTGGCCATCAGCGTATCGAGCAGTGGCTGGAGCGCGCCTAGTGAGGGCGGCAAAGATGGGACAGGTTGATTGACGTGCTGCAGCGCAATACCCACCGAGGTGGCAGCGTCAAACGGGACGGCGCCCGTGAGCATTTCGTGGAGCATCACCCCGAGGCTGTACAGATCGCTGCGGGCGTCGACGTTGGAGGACGACTGCGCCTGCTCCGGGCTCATGTAGTAGGGCGTGCCGACCGATGTTCCGATCTGGGTCAGCTTCGACGCGGAGTCGAGGACTTTGACAATGCCAAAGTCAACGAGCACCGGCGCGCCGTCTTTGCCAAACAGCACGTTCTCCGGCTTGATGTCTCGATGGATGATGGCCTGGTCGTGCGCATGCTGCAGCGCTCCTGCCAGCGCTCGCGTGATCGAGAGAGCTTCTGTCGGCGCCAGCGCATCGCCCGCCAGCCGTGTTTTGAGGTTGCCGGCGGGCAGCAGCGTCATCGCGTAAAACTGCAGGTCGTCGGCGCTGCCGACGTCGAAGATGGTGACGATGCCGGGATGATCCAGCGCCGCCACGGCCAGCACCTCTTTGCGGAAGCGCTGCACGTGCTCACTGTCGGCGGAAAATTCTGGCGGCAGAACTTTGAGCGCTACGGACCGCTGTAGCGTCGTGTCGATGGCCTCGAAGATTTCGGACATGCCGCCGACGCCGATCTGCTGAACAATCTCGTATTTGCCGAGCATCTGGCCCGGCTCGATCAACGCCATGTCTGACCCCGTTTGTTGTTGCGCCGAAGCTGAAGAACCTGGATTTGAGGCGGCTGCTTCGGCTGCCTTTCCCTGCAAGTGCTTAAGTTTAACCCGCCAACGCACCGGCGCAACGGGACAGATGGGCCTGCCGGGGGTAAGCTAGCTTAATGGGGCACGACGAGGTTGAGAGATGTCTTGGTTTGATCACCAGGTAGAAAACCATCAGCGGGAGCAGCAGGGAGACGACGGTGAGGCGTTAGAGAACGCTCGTGACGCGTTTCGGAGGGATTTTGAGGTCCAGGTAGACAAGGTTGTCTGGCCGGCCTTCGAGGGATTTGTCGTTGAAGCCACCGAGCACGATTTCCCGGCCACGGTCGCCCGGGAGGAGGACGCTCAGGGCCGCCTGCGGGCCGTTCGCATCTATCTGCTGGGGATTTCGGGCGCGGAGGCGACGCCCCTGGCGCTTGAGACCTGCTGCTACAAGATTGTGCTGCAGATGGGCGCGCGGCGCGTGGCTCACATGATGAATTTCCAGAATCGCAGCAACCCGCGGGTGAGCAATCAGTACGACTTCCGCGGCCTCGATTCCCTGAGCGCTGAGAACGTGGACGCCAAGCTCCAGCAGTTTCTCAGCCTGTCTCTCGAATATTGCAAAGGCCAGCCCAAAGCGCAGCTCGGTTAACGCTCAGTCGGTTTCGTCCTCAGCTTCGGCCAGTTCCAGCTCTAGGAGCAGGGTATCGGCTTCGACGAAGCTTCCCGTCGAGCAGTTGATGGCGCTTACGCTGCCGCCCGCCGGCGCCTTCAGGCTCAGCTCCATCTTCATGGCTTCCATCACCATCAGCTCCTGACCGGGCTCGACAAGGTCACCCTCGTTCACCCGGATGGTCACCACCTTGCCGGGCATCGGCGCCAGCACACGGCTGTCAGCAGCGGTGTCGAGCTCGCCGCCGGCCTGGTGCTCAACGTGTTCAAACAGATGAATGAAACCGCTGCCGGCCACATGAACCTGCGCGCCCGAAGCCTCGGCAACGAGGCGTTGGCGTCGCCCATCTGTTTGCCAGGACAAGAGGTTGGCATCTCGTTGGACTGCGCTGAGCTGCTGCTCGGGCTCGTCGTCCAGCCTGGCGTCGTAACCCGCGGCTGGGGTACCCCGAAGTCGAACCACGTGCCGCGCGTCGCGATCGCCGAGGTGGTATTCCCGCCACGCGGCCTGTCCCACGCGCCAGCCGCTAAGAGCGGACCATGGGCTGAAGCAATCCGCCGTGCCGTTTCGCTCGGCACTGCCGCTCCATCGATCCAGGTCCAGCGTCACGGCTGCAGCGATGAGGTGCTGGGTCAACACCTCAGCTGGTGCCCCGGCCGGCAGTTCGCTGTCGAGAAGCGCGGTATGCATAGCGCCTTCGACAAAAGCGGGCAGCCGGATCAGCCGGGCAAGAAACGCCAGATTGGTCCGCGGACCGGCGAGACGTGTTTCAGTGAGAGCCTGCTCCATCTGGGTCAGCGCCTCTCGCCGGGAAGACCCGTGAGTAATCATCTTGGCGAGCATGGGGTCGTAGTGGACCGTCACCTCGTCACCCTCCTGAAAGCCGGCGTCGGCCCGCGCGCCGCTAGGAAAGTGGAGCCAGCTTAGCGTGCCGCTGGCGGGGAGAAAGCCGGCGTCGGGGTCTTCGGCGTAGATCCGGGCTTCGAGCGCGTGGCCCTGGCAGCGGATCTGGTCTTGCGGCAGGGGCAGGGTTTCGCCGGCAGCCACCCGAAGCTGCCACTCCACCAGATCGATGCCGGTAACCGCTTCGGTGACCGGGTGCTCAACCTGCAGTCGGGTATTCATCTCCATGAAAAAGAACTCGCCCTGCGAGTCGGCAATAAACTCCACGGTGCCGGCGCCGCGATAGTCGACTGCGCGAGCTGCCTCGACGCCCGCGCTGCAAAGGGCAAGCCGCTGCTCGTCGCTCAGACCGGGGGCAGGGGATTCCTCCAGCACTTTCTGGTAGCGGCGCTGGGCTGAACAGTCGCGTTCAAACAGATGCACCACGTTACCCCGGCCGTCACCAAAGATCTGCACCTCCAGATGGCGTGGGGTTTCGAGATAGCGTTCCAGGATCATCCGATCGTCGCCAAAGGCTCCCAGCGCCTCGCGACGTGCCGAGTCGAGCGCCTGTGGCAGTTCGCCACCGCTCCTGACAATTCGCATGCCCTTGCCGCCGCCGCCGGCGGCGGCTTTCAGCATCAGCGGATAACCCACCCGCTCAGCCTCTTCCCGCAGGGTCTCGGTAGACTGCTCTTCGCCGTGGTAGCCGGGAACCACCGGCACGCCGGCTTTTTCCATGGTGGCCTTGGCGTCTGCCTTTGACCCCATGAGGGCAATCGTTCGCGCGTCGGGTCCGACAAAGGTGCAGTCCGCGCGCTCCAGAGCCGCGACAAAGTCTGCGTTCTCGCTCAAAAATCCGTAGCCGGGGTGGACAGCGTCCGCACCGGTGGATGCCACCGCAGCCAGCAGCTTGGGAATGTTGAGATAGGATTCAGCGGCGGCGGCCGGCCCCAGCAGCACCGCCTGGTCGGCGCTCTTCGTGTGCAGTGCGCCGGCGTCTGCCTCGGAATACACCGCAACCGTCTCGATGCCGAGGCGTCGACAGGTGCGGATGATGCGGCAGGCAATCTCGCCGCGATTGGCGATCAGCAGGCGCCGAATCATGACTTGGGCGGCACCCAGCTGGCGGCCCGCTTCTCCAGAAACGCCGTGATGCCTTCTCGGCCTTCGGGGGATACCCGCAGGCTTGCAATCAGCTTTGCGGTCGCCTGATCCAGCGCCTTCTGGGAATCTTCGGTGCGTCCCGAGACGGCGCCGACCAGCGACTTTGCGGCGAAGAGTGCCTGGGGGCCCGCTTTCATGAGCAGGTCGATTTCTTCGTTGACGGCCGCGTCCAGCTCCGCCGCCGGAACGCTGCGGTGCAGCAGGCCGAGCCGCTCAGCGTCGTGGGCCGAAAAGATTCTGGCGGTCAGGAACAGCCGGTTAGCCTGGCGTGCGCCAAGGGCGTTGATGACGTACGGCGAGATGACCGCAGGAACCAGCCCCAGACGGGTTTCGGTCAGGCCAAACCGCGCGTCGTCCGATCCGATGGCCACGTCGCAGCAGGCGATGAGTCCCACGCCGCCACCGTAGGCGGCCCCGTTCACCCGCGCCACGGTGGGGGTCTTGGTGTAGGCCAGCCGCCGGAGCATGTCGGCCAGCGCGAGTGCGTCAGCCATGTTCGACTGCTCGTCGACCTGAGCAATCTCTTTCATGCCGTTCAGATCCGCGCCCGCGGAGAACGAACGGCCCTCGCCGGTCAGGACCAGCACGCGAACCGATGCGTCTTCGTCGAGCCGGACGATGTCCTGATGCAGCTGGGTGATCAGCGCGGCGTTGAACGCGTTGTGTACTTGAGGGCGATTCAGAGTGATGGTTGCAACGCCACGATCGTCCTGAGAAAGCTGGGTGAGTGGTGGGGTATCGGTCATCATTTACATCCGGAAAACGCCGAAGCGGTCGGGCTCAATCGGCGCGTTGGTGGCGGCCGAGAGCGCCAGACCGAGCACCTGGCGGGTGTCTGCGGGGTCGATAACGCCATCGTCCCAGAGCCTTGCGCTGGCGTAGTAGGGATGGCCCTGGGTCTCGTACTGGTCCTCGATGGTCTGACGGAAAGCCGCCTCATCATCCTCCGGCCAGTCTTCGCCGCGCAGCGCCAGGCCGTCCCGCTTGACGGTCGCCAGCACGGCCCCGGCCTGCTCGCCGCCCATCACCGAGATCCGGGCGTTTGGCCACATGAACAACATCCGCGGCTGGTAAGCTCGGCCGCACATGGCGTAATTGCCGGCGCCGAAGCTGCCGCCGATCACCACGGTAAATTTGGGCACGTGGCTGCAGGCAACGGCGGTCACCATCTTTGCCCCATCTTTGGCGATACCGGCGTTTTCATATTTTTTGCCGACCATAAAGCCGGTGATGTTCTGCAGAAAGATGAGCGGAATGTTGCGCTGGTTGCAGAGCTGGACAAAGTGCGCGCCTTTGAGCGCGGACTCTGAAAACAGAATGCCGTTGTTGGCCACAATGCCCACCGGGTAGCCCATCAGGTGCGCAAAGCCGCACACCAGGGTCTTCCCATACATCGCCTTAAATTCCTGAAACTCTGAGCCGTCGACCAACCTGGCGATCAGCTGTCGCACGTCGTACGGGTAGCGGGTGTCCCTCGGTACCACGCCATAAATCTCTTCCGCGGGGTAGGCGGGTTCGACCGGCGCCCGCACCGCAAGCGGCATGGCCTTGCGCCGGTTCAGGGTGCCGGCGATTTGCCGGGCCAGTTCCAGCGCGTGGCTGTCGTCCCGAGCGAAGTGGTCGGTCACGCCAGACTGACTGCAGTGGACGAGCGCGCCGCCGAGGCTTTCCGCGTCGACCTCCTCGCCGGTGGCGGCTTTCACCAGCGGAGGGCCGCCGAGAAAGATGGTCCCCTGGTCCGCCACGATCACCGACTCATCGCACATCGCCGGCACGTATGCGCCACCGGCGGTGCAGGAGCCCATTACCACAGCAATCTGCGGAATATTTCGCGCCGACAGGCGGGCCTGGTTGTAGAAGATCCGGCCAAAGTGATCCCGGTCGGGAAATACCTCATCCTGGAGCGGCAGATAAGCTCCGCCTGAGTCGACGAGGTAGAAGCAGGGCAGTTCGTTTTCCAGGGCAATTTCCTGCGCCCGGAGATGCTTTTTGACCGTGAGCGGGTAGTAGGTGCCGCCTTTGACGGTGGCGTCATTGGCAACCACCATCACTTCCATACCCTGGACGCGGCCGATGCCGGCGATGACGCCCGCGCAGGGCGCGGCGCCGTTGTAGAGTCCGTGTGCTGCCAGCGGCGAGATTTCCAGGAATGGGCTACCGTGATCCAGGAGCCGGTTGATGCGTTCGCGAGGCAGCAGCTTGCCGCGGTCCAGATGTCTCTGCCGCGACTTTTCCCCGCCACCCTCCTGGGCCTTGGCCAGCTCGGCTCTTAGATCCGCCACCAGACCCTCGAGGTGGGCGGCGTTGGCTTGAAAACCTTCGCTGGCCGGGTCGATCGTGTTTTCGATGCGGCTCAACGCGTCAAACCTCGTGCCGCCAGCTCCGCTGTGGGGTCCACGATCAGCGGACCTCCAGCGCAACCGCCGTCGCTTCGCCGCCACCCAGACACAGCGCGGCGACACCGCGCTTCAGCCCGCGCTGACGCAGCGCGTGCATCAGGGTCACGACAATGCGGCTCCCGGTGGCCCCGATCGGGTGGCCAAGCGCGCAGGCGCCGCCGTTGACGTTCACCTTGGCGTGATCCAGACCGAGATCTTTCATTGCGGCCATCGTGACTGCGGCAAAAGCCTCGTTGATTTCCCAAAGGTCGACATCGCTGACCTGCCAGCCAAGCTGATCGAGCAGCCGCTCGCAGGCTTTGGGCGGCGCGGTGGTGAACCACTCCGGCTCGTGGGCGTAGGTTGCGTGCCCGACAACTGCAGCCAGCGGCGCTAGCCCGCGTTTTTCGGCTTCCGCGTCGGTCATCATCAGGACCGCCGCCGCGCCGTCTGAGATCTTCGAGGACGTTGCGGCGGTGACCGTGCCGTCTTTGGCGAAGGCGGGACGAAGGCCGGGGATTTTGTCGATGCGGCAGCCCGGGGGCTCCTCGTCCAGCAGGATCACCTGCTCACCGGCCCGAGTTTTGACCGTGACCGGCGCGATCTCAGCGTCGAAGTAGCCGGCGTCAGCGGCGCTGAGCGCCCGCTCGATCGAGGCGACGGCAAAAGCGTCCTGATCTTCGCGGCTGAACTCATAGCGGGCTGCGGTCGCCTCTCCAAAGGCACCCATCATTTTGCCGTCAAAGGGGCTCTGCAAGCCGTCAAAGAACATGTGGTCGATCACCTCGCCGTGACCCATCCTCAGGCCTTTTCGCGCTTTGGGCAGCACGTAGGGTGCGTTGGTCATCGACTCCATGCCGCCGGCGAGAATGACCGAGGCAGATCCCGCGCGCAGCATGTCGTGGCCGAGCATCAGCGTTTTCATGGCTGAGCCGCAGACCTTGTTGACGCTCAGGCAGCCCACCGAAGTCGGCAGGCCGGCGTCCAGCGCCGCCTGGCGAGCCGGAGCCTGGCCGAGGCCGGCCGGCAGGACGTTGCCCATGATCACTTCGCTGACGTCTGCCGGGGGCAGGGCGGTTTGTTCCAGCACGGCGCGAATGGCGGCGCTGGCTAGCTGGGCTGCGGACACGTTCGCAAACTGTCCCTGAAACGAACCAATGGGGGTTCTCTTGCCAGAAACAATAACAATTTCAGTCACTTTGAATCCTTTCTTAATGTAGATAGATATCTTTGGTCATGGGCGACCAGGGCGGGTTGGATTCAGCCTGCGCCCAGCAGCTCGCGACCGATCAGCATTCGTCGAATCTCATTGGTGCCGGCACCAATATCGTACAGCTTTGCATCACGCAGCAGCCTGCCTACCGGGTATTCGTTGATATAACCATTGCCGCCCAGGGCTTGAATCGCCTGCAGGCACACCTGAACCGAATTTTCTGATGCCAGCAGCAGGCAGGCAGCGGGGTCGATCCGCGAGCTGACGCCGCGATCATAGTCCTCAGCCACCCGGTAGCTGAAGGCCCGCGACGACTGCAGCGCGGTGTACATATCAGCAATCTTGGCCTGCATTACGCCAAACGTGCCGATGGGTCGGCCAAACTGCTCTCGTTCATTCACGTAAGGCACCGACGCATCCAGGGCCGCCTGCATGATGCCGATCGGTCCACCGGACAGCACCAGCCGCTCCGTGTCCAGCCCGCTCATCAGGATCTTGACGCCCTGGTTGACCTCGCCTAGCCGCTGGCTGTCGGGGATCTCGCAGTCCTCAAACACCAGCTCGCAGGTGTTGGAGCCTCGCATCCCCAGCTTGTCCAGCTTCTGAGCCGTGGAGAAACCTGGCATGCCCTTTTCGACGATAAACGCGGTCATGCAGCGGGAGCCCGCGTCGGGCTGATCGGCCGTCCGCATGTAAACCAGCAGGACGTCAGCATCGGGGCCATTGGTGATCCACATTTTCGAGCCGTTGGCGACCCAGTGGTCCCCCTGCCGAACCGCGCGGCACCGCATCGAGCCAACCACGTCGGAACCGGCCCCAGGTTCGCTCATCGCCAGCGCGCCGACATGTTCTCCGCTGGCCAGGCGAGGCAGGTAACGGGCCCGCTGCTCCTCGCTGGCGTGCCGGTAGAGGTTCATCACGCACAGGTTCGAATGGGCGCCGTACGACAGGCCAACCGATGCGGAGGCCCGGGAAATCTCCTCCATCGCGATCAGGTGGGCCAAAAAACCCAGCCCGCTGCCGCCGTAGGCTTCGTCGATAGTCGGCGCCAGCAGGCCCAGCTCGCCGAGCTGGGGCCAAAGGTCGCGGGGAAAATCGTTGGTTACATCGATTTCCGCAGCCCGCGGCGCAATCACTTCCGCGGCGAAGCGCTGCACCGTCTCGCGGAGCAGCTCAAGTTCCTGGTTGAGTTCAAGCATCAGTTGGCGCGCTTCCTTCCGGGAAACCGATGGGGGTGATGGCCCAGGTAGGGCAATTTGATTTTACCAATGGCGTCAATCCGTTGTTCGGCCAGCCGGTTGGCCGCCAGCCAGGTGGGGATGCCGTCGCGCCGGGCGATCTCGAAGATGGTCCCGACGTTGTCATAAATCGTGCGCATCATACGCTTGGCGCGCTCGCGGTTATAGCCTTCAAATTCGATCGACACGTTCATTAACCCACCGGCGTTTACCGCGTAGTCCGGTGCAAAAAGAATTCCTCGACGATTCAATTCGTTACCGGACTCATCGTCCGCCAGCTGATTGTTGGCGCTGCCGCAGATAATTTTGAAGCGGAACCGGGGGATCGTCTCCGCGTTCACCACGCCACCGAGTGCTGATGGACAGAACACGTCCGCGTCCACGTCGTAGATGTCGTCCAGCGCTACGGCCTCAGCACCCAGCTCCTCAACGCAGCGGGCGACCGACGACGCCTGGATATCGGTAACAAACACCTTGGCCTCCTGAGCCCTCAGCTGACGGACCAGCTCAAATCCCACGTGACCGGCCCCCTGCACGGCGAAACTGTAGTCAGCGAGGTTTTCATTGCCGAATTGATGCTGCAGGCTCGCTCGAATACCTTGGATGGTGCCGTAAGCGGTGAACGGTGACGGGTCACCCGACCCGCCGTGGACCTGATGGACGCCAACGACGTTGTCGGTCTCCTGAAAGACGTACTCCATGTCGCTGACGTCGATGCCGACATCTTCAGCGGTGATGTACCGACCGTTCAGCGATTCGATAAATCGCCCGAGGCTGCGAAACAGGGCCTCGGACTTGTCGCTGGCCGGGTCGCCGAGGATGACACACTTGCCGCCCCCAAGGTTCAGCCCGGCGACGGCGGCTTTGAAGGTCATGGTGCGCGACAGCCGCAGCACGTCGTCCAGGGCCTCCTGCTCAGTGGGGTAGGGCCACATACGCAGGCCGCCGAGGGCCGGACCCAGGGTGGTGTTGTGAATGGCGATGATGGCCCGTAGCCCCGCGTCGGGGTTGTGGCAGTAGACCACCTCTTCGTGGCCTGAGTGGGCAAGCGTTTCAAACAGCATGGCGCGGTTCCCCTTCCCGGCGCTCCGCGCGGTTCCCGGAGGACGCCAATGTGGGTGTGATCCAGCTACGGTAGGCCCGAAAACGCTGGGAATCAATTGGCGTCGGAAGCGGCGTTGGGGCTTTCGATCGCCGGCACACCGCCGCAAGGCGGCAAGGCCGAGGTCAGGGCGTCAGGAAGCTGCCGCCGTGAAAAATCAGCGGTGAGCCGGTTTCGCCGTGGTGAATGGCGCCGACACGGCCGACAATAATTGCGTGGTCGCCGCCCGGATAACGGTGCTCAACCTGGCATTCGAGGCTGATCAGGCAGTCGTCGAGCAGCGGCAGGCCGGCGGGGCCGCTTCGCCAGGGCGTTTCACCAAACTTGTCGGCACCGCGGGTCGCAAAGCGCTTGGCCAGGGCCTCCTGGCCCGCGTGCAGGATATGCAGCGCAAACGCATCGCTATCCATAAATGCACGGTGCGAATCGGAGCCTTCGCCCAGGTTCCATAGCACGAGGGGCGGGGCCAGCGAAACGCTCGTGAAGCTGTTCACCGTCAGGCCCTTGGGTGAGCCCTCAAACAGTGTGGTGACAACGGTGACGCCAGTAGCGAATTGACCGACGGCCTGGCGAAAGGTCTTCTGATCGAAGGTGCGATCACCGTCCGCAGCCTCGCTTAGGTCGCGGCCTGGATCGACGTCGGTTCGAGCGGAAGTCGCAGCGGTGTTGTCAGCGGATTTATCGGAGCCCGGCGTTGGGTCGTCCATTGACTTGTCCGGAAGTCAGGCAATCCGCCATTGTAACCAATGCCCCCGCGCTGCAACAGCGAGAGCGCGTAACGGGAGACTAGTGCCAGCAGCCGCCTAAAGACTTGAGCTCTGCGGTTTTGATGGCAAGGACACTTTCCAGCACAAACTGCGCATGTTTGAACTCACGGCTTTGTCCAGCACGTGACAGGGGCAGCTTCCGGTAGAGACTCCGGATATCGCTAATCAGTTGCTCTTTGCGTTGCTCCATCCGTCGCCTCCCGTGCGTCAGTGTCTCAGCAGCCGAACCAGGATAGCCCAGCGGCGCAGCGAGCCTTATGGGGGATTTCCTACATGCATGTAGGAAGTACGCGCGAAAAAAAACCGGCCCTGGGACGGGGCCGGTTTGAGGTTCCGCAGGGGACGGAACCGGTCACGGGGCCATCGCCGGCGGTTGACTTGGGACAACCGGCTGGCGTTGGCTTCAAACTGGCCTCAGGCATTGGGACGTTGCCGGCGACACCAGTCAACCTGAATGCTACGCGACGCCTGCGGTGAGGCCATGTGCCTATCGTCTGCCTTGAAATCGCCAGGCGAACGATTCGGCCGCGTAGCGCGGTTCCGCTGAGTTAGTTCTGTGGGCCGAGATTGACGATCAGCACAACCCGGTTTTCGGGGCCGTTGGGATTGTCCGGGTTGAGCAGCGAGCTCTCGCCGCGCGCCACCGTCTCCAGCCGGTTCGCCTCCATCTCGAATAGGTTGATCAGGTAGTTTCGTACACCGTCCGCTCGCCGCCGCGACAGGTCGAGGTTGTAGTCCTCGTCTCCCAGCGCATCCGTATGGCCTTCCACCCGAAAACGAAATTCGGACAGTGAGTCGGAGGTGAGGGCAGAACCTAGGCGATTAAGCGTCTGCTGCGCAGATTCTGTCAGCTCGTAGGAGTCGAGCTCGAACCGGATTCGCAGCGGGATCGCCCGCAGCTTCATTTCCGGCGCCTCGCCGTCGAGGCTTCGGGTCACCAGTGGGGGTGGCGGCGTCAGCGCGTCGATGATGTCCTGCTCGCTGGCGTTGTCGGCGTCGAGCTCCATCACCTCATAGTCGGTCTCCTGAGCCAGGCTGCTGCCCGCGAGCAGCGCCCACAGCGCCAGCGTATAAATCCCAGTTTTGATGTTCATGTGTTTCTCCTTAACTTCCCGCGGCCCTGCTAGCGGCCGCATCCCTGTCTGTTTGTTGCTGTCCTGGCTTTCGTCCTGGCCTGATTGTCATACCGATCGATCAGACCGCTAGTTGAGCACCTGCTCGAGATCGGCCTGCCGCAGCAGTTCGTCCCGTAGCGCTCGTGCCGCCGCTGAATTCTCAGCCTCCTGCTCAAGGAGTGCCAGCGCGTCATACCAGACGCCGGCTGCGGCCAATTCTTTTGCTTGGACCAGCGGCCCGCCCGATGGATCCGCCGTCAGCGCCATAGCGTGCTGGAGCAGCGTGCTGGCAAACACGTCGTTTGACCTGACGTTTTCGTCCGCGACGGCGGCGACGGAAAACTGATAAACCTTACCCAGCTCCAGGCTGACTTTGTCGGGCAGCTCGAAAGCCTGCATTCCCGCATCCAGCGGTGGGTCGAGACGGACCTCTGCGAGCGCTTCCTCGCCCCCTTCTTCGATCAACACCAGCTCCACCGGCACGTTGATGCGGTTGGATGCGTGCCAGTAGATCACCGGCCGCGGGCTGATCGTCGCCGCCAGTCCCGGCGGCGCGATGACGGTCAGCGACAGGTCGTTTTCGCTGCCCCGGATACTGCCGCCGACGGTTGCAGCAGGTGCATTGGGGTCGGGCGGCTGGTAGCGAATAGTCCCGCCGCCGGAGCCTGCCTGAGCCCAGGCGGCAAGCGGCAGTGCGGCCAGTACCAGCAGCGCTGGACCCAGCCAGCGACCCGGACGCCGTGAGATTTTCTTTGCCGAGCTCAAAGCCAGTTACCAATCAGCAGAAACGGTGCCCAGTAGCCTGGATGCTGATAGCGGCGATCCGCGATCAGGCTGCGCTGCGCTTTGGCGAGCGCCACGGCTTTTGAGCTGTCGCCCTGTGCCAGCTCGCCGTAAAACTCGGTGATCAGCTCCGAGGTGGCGCGGTCGTTGATGTACCACAGCGTCCCGAGCGCGCTGCGGGCGCCAGCCCGGATGGCGATACCCGCGAGGCCGAGGGCCGCGCGGTCGTCACCGGCCGCGGTGCGGCAGGCGGAAAGCGTCAGCAGCTCGACGGGCTCGTCGCTGAAGCGACGGAGCTGCATGAAGTCGTCGAGCTGGTCCATATTCAGCTTGTCGTCGTAGGTGAGCAGAAAAGACTGGCTGACGTCCGCCTGGAACTCACCGTGCGACGCAAAGTGCACGATGTTGTAGGGCCGCTGAGTCATTTCCTGTTCAACGTTGCCGGCGACAAAACTCTGATTCTTCAGCATCGTGACCCGGTCCGGGAACAGCTCGCCAAGTGACGCCAGCTCGGCCTCAACCGAGGGCAGCGCGGGAAACCCCTGCACCGCGTCGGTCAGCCCGTTCAGCAGAAAGCTGGGCTGCTGCCGGGCGATGGGCTGCGGATCGGTGAGGCTGAGGCCTGGGGTGGTGGCGATCGCAAACCGCTCGACCAGAAACTGTTTCCCGTCGTGAAAAGCAGCGAGCGGCACGTTGCGCAGGCTGCCGTCGGGCACAAACACCAGGGTATCGACCCCAGCATCTTTGAGCAGCGGTTCGGCATCGCGGACAAGCCAGTTGTAAAGGCGCTTGGCCTGGACGCGGTACTGGTGCGAGCTGCGCCGTTCGAGCGAGCGACGAAACTGCTGCGCCACCCGACCGATCTGGTCGGCGCCGGCGGGCACGGAGTACTGATGGATCGTACCGCCGATACTCACCAGCATCTCGCTGCGGTCGTTCAGCAGCACCGGGTAAAGGACGGCGGTGCGGCGGTCCAGACTGTCGAGCGCGGTATCCGCGATATCGAGGTCGACGACACACTCATCCAGGAAGTAGTCCTGGAGTTCTGCACTCTTGAACGCCTCGATTACCTGCCTTGCACGCCGCCGCAGCTGCTGCTGACGGTCCGGCGCGGCGCTCGCCGCCTGGGTCAAAAGAATGTCTGCGTGGTCCTGGAACAGCGGGCCGACCCGCTGGCGAAACGGCTCCCGACGACCGCGGATGCCGGTCAGCAGGCTGGATCGGACTTCGCTGAGGTCGGTGAGCGCGCGCTCCATGGCGGCCTGGGCGCCCGGCAGATCGCCCGACGCGCGAAGCGCCCGGCCGCTGAGCCACTGCCAGCGATAGGTGAGGTCGGTGGCGCCAACGCTCTGAGCTTCGAACGTGGCCAGGCGAGCCAGCTCCAACGCTTCCTGCGCGCGACCCGCCCGCAGATAGAATTCGCCCAGTAAGCCAGCGGCCTGCGAGCTGAGGCGCGGGCTGGACATTTGCCTCGCCAGCTCCAGCGCGCCGGCGGCCGTGCGCGCACCCAGGTTAAGGTCCCAGTTTTGCAGCTTGAGGGTTTCGTCGGACCGGAGCAGCGTGTCGGCGGCCGCTACCTCCAGACGAGCCCGCAGCGCCGGGTCGGCGGTCAGCAGCGTCTGTTCCAGTGCTTTTTCCAGCGCGTCGCGCAGGGCCGGACGGTTGAGCTGGGCGAGGGCGTTCTCCGCTTTGCCCAGCCAGGCGCGGGCCGCGTCGCTGGAGTCATCGACCGCACCGGCGCTGGCCAGCACGTCATCAAAAAACTGCTCAGCTTCATTAAATCGGGCCTGGTAGGTGGCGAGCCTGCCCAGCGACAGCTGAGCCTGGCGCGCTCTGACGGGGGCGTCCGCGGCCAGCGTCAACGCCTGCTCCAGCTCACTGCGCGCGCTGCTTAGGTCGCCGAGCATGATGGTGCTTGCGCCTTGACCCAGGAGACAGTCAATTGCGTCCGAGCGCTGCTGCGTCTGGTTGGCCTCATTCACGCACGCCTGGAACGCGGCCCGTGCTGCCGCAAACTGTCCGTCTTCGAGGAGCCGGTAACCCGCATCGGCCGCCGCCAGACAAATAGAACCCGTCAGCGCGGCGGAAAGCGCGGTGCCCAGTGCAAAAGCCTTGGCCCAGAGCGTGCCCTGCCTGGTCGTTGGTGTCAGATCATTCAATCGACAGTTTTCCCCGTAAATCCCTCTCACATCATACTAGTTCCCGCGGGCCGCCGGGGCCAGATGAATGTGCTAGTCTCAAGCAGGTCGAGGGTTTTTCTTACAACGCGCCGCGATTGTTTCTGCGGGGTGCGCGGTTCAATCTCGGCGATGCTGTAGGGGTGGGGAAGCGCCGCCGGTCCGCTTAGCGGTTTCGGCTGGCAGTGAACAGGGAAGCGGCAACACGATGAAAAAAGCACAGTCTTCTTCGCTTGCTCGGACGCTCGTGTCCGGCATGCGGCACCGCCGGCTCGCGCTAGCGATCATGCTGGCGGCGAGCGCGGGGAGCCAGGCCCAGGTGGTCTTTGATGGTTCACTCGGCGCCCCGGGCGCCCTGAACGGCCCCGCCTATCTCATCGATCAGGCGCGTGGTCGGCTGGAGGGGGGCAACCTTTTTCACAGCTTTTCCGATTTCAGCATCAGTACCGGCGAGTCGGCAACGTTCTCCTCGACTTCGATGCTCGACAACATTATCGCTCGGGTGACCGGCGGCGGCCTGTCGCGCATTGACGGGCAGCTTGGCACGGCCGCACCAGGGCCGGTCAGCCTGTGGCTGATCAACCCGGCTGGGGTGGTTTTTGGCGCCAATGCCTCGCTGGATGTGCAGGGTTCGCTCTATCTCAGCACCGCGGACTACCTCCGGTTTACCGACGGCACTACCTTTTCCGCCGGGGGAGCCGGAGGGCCGTCGACACTTTCCGCCGCGCCTGTCGCCAGCTTTGGCTTCATGGGGGCGCCGGCCGGCATCACCATGAACGAAGCGGTGCTCTCGATTCCGGAAGGCAATACGTTTGCTCTCGTCGGCGGCGACATTTCGATCAACGACGCGAGGCTCCAGGCGCCCGCCGGGCACGCACAGGTGATCTCGGTAGCCTCCCAGGGTGAGGCGCCGCTGACGGCCGACGGGATTGACGTCAGCGGGTTTTCAGCGCTCGGGGATATCGACATTTTTCGAAACACCTCACGGCTGCCGGTCACGGGCAATCTGGACGTCAGCGGTGGCTTGTTCACCGGCACGCAGGCGGGCGATATTACGGTTCGAGGCGGTTCGCTGGACAGCGACAGCGGCTTCTTCAACTCCGTATCGTTCAGCGACCAGAACTCGGGTCGCACCGTTATCGAGGTGACCGGTGAAGCTAACCTGACCGGCAACACCCAGGTGCTGTCATCCAGCTTCTTCGGTGCCGGCGACGCCGGCGATGTAATAATCCGCGCCGGTGAGCTGGTGGTGGTCGACAACGCCAGCATCAGCACCGAGTCGCAGGGCGCCGGCGACGCCGGCGACGTCACGCTGGTGGCAGACAACATATTTATGGACGAGCGGGGCAAGGTGTTTTCCAACACCTTCGACTCGGGTCGAGGCGGCAACATCACGATGACCGCGACCGGCACTATTGTGATGGACGGGCAGTCGTCGGTGCGCTCGGTTGCGCTTGGGTCGGGCAACGCTGGCGACATCGTTGTCGACTCCGCCGAGCTGGTCCTGTTTGACGAAGGCACCATCGACGCCTCAACGTTCGGCGGCAGTTCGGGCAACGGCGGTTCCATCGACATCAACACCGGCGAGCTGGTGGCCCGCGACTTTGGCGTCCTGATTACCACGCAGACGGGCGGCAGCGGCGACGGCGGTTCCATTTCGATCGACGCCGATTCTGTGGTGGTGGACAACCGGGCGGAAATCTCGGCGGAGAGCAGCTCCACCGGCGATGCCGGTGGCATCCGCATCAACACCGACTCGTTTGTGGCCAGCAACGGGGCGCTGATCAACAGCGCGACCAGCGGCGCTGGGCGCGGTGGATCCGTGGACATCAACGCTGATGATCTCGCTATCAGCGGGAGCGCTACCGAGATTACCGCAGCCACCGCCGGCGCCGGCCGCGGCGGCAACGTCAGCATCAACGCGCGCAATGTCGCGATCAGCGATGGCGCCCGCGTGACCGCCCGTGCGGTGTCGACCGGTAACGGCGGCGATGTGGATATCCGAAGCGACGAGCAGCTGTCGATCGACGGCGCCACGGTCACCGCGTCAGCCAACGGTTCGCGGGGAGGCGGCGTGGCGCTGGCCGCCGGCCAGTCCATGGCGCTGACCAACGCCAACGTTACGGCTGCGGTGTCGACTGGGCCGCAGGGCGGGACGGTGACCCTGGCGGCACCGCAGATGCTGGTCGACGGCAGTACCGTCAGCGCGACCACCGGTGGCAACGGCAGCGGCGGCAATGTTGAAATCAGCGGAGACACGCTGCTGGTGAGCAACGGCTCGGAGGTCACATCACGCAGCAGCGGCAACGGATCAGCCGGTTCGGTGGCGCTGAGCGGCTCCTCGCAGCTCTCCGTCAGCGACAGCGAAATTGCATCGTCTGCCGTGCGCGGTGACGGCGGGGACGTCAACCTGGCGGCGGATCGGGTCGACATCAACGGCTCGCTGATCTCGGCCTCGGTGGACGGCGGTGCCGGTGACGGCGGGTCGGTCAGCATTGCCGCGGTGGATGCACTGAGCATCGCCAACAGCAGCATCACGGCTGCCACCGGCGGCACCGGCGACGCGGGCACCGTAACCATCACGGTCGGCGGTGGCGCCCAGCCCAACGAACGCCGACTGGAAGGCCAGGACACCGATAGCGGTGGCGACCTGACAATCGATCAATCGCTGATCTCGAGCGTTGCTTCGGGTGACGGTGACGCTGGCGGGGTCAGCCTGACCGCCGGCAGCATTAGCCTGAGCGGCAGTGAGACTTCAGCGACCGCTGGCGGTTTGGGTGACGCGGGCTCCGTGGTGCTCCGGTCGGATACGAGCATTACCTCCGCGGACAGCGCGATCACCACCGAGGCCAATCTCGGCCAGGGTGGGGCGATTGAGCTGACGGCCCCGACCATGATCACGCTCGACGATACGCTCGTTTCAGCGACGGTGCTGGGCGGCACCGGTGACGGCGGCGACCTGACATTTACCACCGGCAAGCTGAGCGTCATGGGCGGTTCGATCGAGGCAGCCACCTTCGGCACGGGCACCGGCGGCGTAATCAGCTTTGACACCGACGATCTGATGCTTATGGAAGGCGCGCGTGTAGACAGCAGCGCCGGCGGCGGGGGGCAGGGCGGTACGATCAACGTCACCACCCGCAACGACCTGGTGATCGCCGGGACGGGCGCGGGCTTTAGTACCAACGCGGTCGGTTCGGGTCAGGGTGGTGACGTCATTGTCAGTGCCGCTAATCTGACCGTCAGCGATGGCGCTCAGCTCACTGCAACCGGCACCGGTAGCGCGAACGCCGGCTCCGTATCGGTCGCGGCTGCCGGGCAGCTCACGGTCAGTAACGCGGTCATCAGTTCGTCCGCCGAGAGTGGGCAGGGCGGATCGGTGACGCTGGGTGCGACCGCAGACACGACACTCACGAACGCCCAAATCAGTGCGGCAACCGACTCCGGCAACGGAGGTTCGGTCAGCGTGATGAGTGGCGGGGCGCTGGCGATTACCGACAGCAACCTAGCCGCAACGTCGAACACCGGCAGCGGTGGCTCCGTGCTGGTGTCGGCCCCTGGTGATGTGACCGTGAGCAATAGCAGCCTCACCGCAACGGTTGGTGGCGCCGGGACCGGCGGCGATGTGTCTTTGACTGCAGGCGGCAGTGCCAGCCTGGCTGGCGCCAGTCTGACGGCCCAAGCGCAGGACGGCAGCGGCGGCGCGGTAAGCGTCGCGGGAAGCGCTCTGGCGATCAACGATAGTTCCATCAGCGCCGCCACCAGCGGGTTGGGTGACGCAGGCAGCGTAGAGCTGTTGAGCGAATCCACGTTGGCCCTGTCCGCCTCAGAGGTGTCATCACAGGCATTCGCCGGACGTGGCGGCACGGTCTCCCTTATCGCTCCGCAGGCCATCACGCTCGACAACGCGTCGATTACTGCGGCAGTTCTAGGTGGCCGGCGAACCGGTGGTGACATCACGGTTGCAACGGGTGATTTCTCCATGACCGGTGGTGCGGTTACTGCGGCAACCGGTGGGCAAGGCTCGGGGGGAAGTATTCAATTAACCGCCGAACAGATCAGTCTCGGCAATGGTGCATCCGTCACGACACAAGGTACGGCGAGCGGTGACGCGGGCAGCGTAAGTTTGAATGCAGCGGGTGACCTGATCGCTTCGGACGCCATCGTATCGAGCGCCGCCAACACGGGGAGCGGCGGTTCAGTTTCGCTTGCTGCCGGCGGCGACATGATGCTATCCGATGCCGACGTTACGGCGACCGTGGCGGCCGGCTCAGGCACCGGCGGCGATGTCGACCTGCAGGCGAATAACGTTACGATCAATGGCGGCATCATACAGGCAGCGACCGGCGGCGCGGGTGAAGGTGGTTCCGTCATTGTGCTGGCGTTTGAAAACCTTCTGCTGGCCGGCAACGCACGTATCGATGCGACAACATCAGGCAGCGGGCGCGGCGGAAACATTGCCCTCGCCGGTGATGATGTACAGGTGACGGATGGGGCCATCGTTTCGGCTGCCGGCACCGCGGACGGGGACGCCGGCAGCGTGCTGGTCGACGCCGCGGGCGTGCTGACGGTTACGGACGCCTCTTTGGCCAGCACTGCGAACCGCGGCGCCGGGGGCAGCGTGACGCTCTCAGCCAGCGGCGACCTGGTGCTAACGAACAGCAGCATCTCGGCTCAGGTGTTTGCCGGCGCAAGCCCGGGCGGCAGCGTGGTGCTGCGCGGCCAGCGCAGCGAGATCCGGGGAACGCTGATCAGCGCCGCTACCGGTGGTGCAGGCACAGGTGGCAGCGTGTTGGTCGACGTTTCCAGCCTGACGCTGGCGGACGGAACGCGGATTGCCGCCAGCAGCACCGGCACCGGCAACGCGGGCAACATTCGCCTGCAGGTGGTCGGTGGTATCGACACCGAAGGCGCGACTATCAGCACCCAGGCGGTGTCCGCGGACGGCGGCAATATCGAGATTCAGATGGGTGGCGATTTCTTCCTGCAGGACACGTCGATCACCACGGCGGTAGGCACCGGTTTAGGCGCCGGCGGCAACATTACCATCGCGCAGCCGGAATTTATGATTCTGAACGGCACCATCATCAGCGCCAACGCGTTTGGCGGACCCGGCGGCAACATCACGCTGGACCCGGATCAGTTTGTGCCGTCGGCCGACAGCCAGGTGACCGCAAGCTCGGTGCTCTCCAACGACGGGGAAATCCGGATCGTGGCGCCGGAGACCGACCTCAGTGCCAGCCTGCAGACGCTGCCCGGTGGCTTTGCCCAGGGTGAGGTGCTGTCAACGCGCGAGTGTCAGCGGCGCCCGGGTGGCCCGCAGAGCCGCTTTGTGATCGAAGACGGTTCCGCCGTACCGCTGGCGCCCCAGGACAACTGGGTGGCCCGCGATTCCACCAACGCCGCACAGGATGACAGCCCCACCAGGCTTGCGGCCAACATCACCCTCTGTCGCCAGGATGGCTGAGACCCGCCGGTGCACCGGGGTGATTCGGCCGGCCTGATGCCGCGCGCCGGTTCTTGGCCTGGCCGCGCAACGCTCGCGCGCCTGTTGGCGACGGGGGCTTTAGCGCTGCTTAGCGCCACGGGAGCAGCCGCTCAGACGCTCAATCTAATCGACCGCACGAGCGCGTGCCTGTCGTCTCCGCTGCTGGGCTTGAGCCACAACGCGGACCCGCCCGGTACCGCGTTTGTCGTGCAAAGCGCTGACGGCTTTCGGGTACCCGACGGTCCGGCCTGGCGCCTGGACCAGCTGCGCGTTCGCGGCAGCTTTAACGGTTCTGAGCTGTCGCCGGAAGGCGTGGACGTTCGCGTCTATCAAAACAGCGAAACCCAAAACGCTCCGGACGCCCAGGTTTGCAGCTTCAACGTGGCGCTGTCGCAGCTGGGGCCGCAGGCGAGCAGCGGCAACTTCGAAATCAACCTGCCCCAGGAGCCGGCCTCCGCCTGCGAGCTGCCGGCGGGCCGCTACTGGCTATCCGTGGTCTTTAACGGTTCGATCGGCGGCAATCCATCGCAGGGTCGTTATTGGTACTGGGATCAATCGACGGATGCGAGCATGGTGAGCTGGCGGATGCGCGCCTCCGCCGATCTGGACGGCACCGGCATCAGCTGTCCGGACTGGCTGCCGCGCGATCAGTGCTCGTCGGTGACTCAGGAAAACTCGCTGTGTTTCGGACTGTCGGGTAACACCAACGTGACGCTGCGCGACTCGCTGGCGGATCAGTTCACCAGCGCCGGCACCAGCTTTCTGATGGACGTCGGCAGCGCCTTCGCCGACCCGGACGGTGACGTGCTCAATTTCCAGGCCAACGGCTTGCCCGACAGCCTGGCGCTGGACCCGGTGAGCGGACGCATCAGCGGGACCCTGCAGCAGACCGACATCCCGGGCAGCCCCTACACGGTGGACGTTTCGGTGACTGACCAGGACGGTGAAACCGCCCTGGACACCTTCAGCCTGGTGGTCGCAGACAACGAGGTGTCCGAGTTTCGGTTCCGGCGGCTGTGGCCGGTGCTGCAGCAGCCCTGGTACTTCGGGTCAGGGGCGCCTGACGTGGCGTTCGCCGGCGAAGCGCTGTTTGTCGCCAACGCCGATTTTTCCCGCATCCAGCGATTTACGCAGCTGGGACTGCTGATCAGCAATTTGTTTATTGAAGGCCCGGGTGGCGCCGGTACCGTTGGCAAACCGCGCGTGATCGCGGCCAGCCGCAAGGCGGTTTACACGGTCGGTGATCTGGACCCTCAGATACATATGCTCGATCCGGAAGGCAGGCTGATCCGCAAGTTCGGCGCTTCGGAGCTGGGCGGCCAGGTGCCACAGTTTCTGGCGGTGACGGAGCGCGGCTGCCGGCGACTCGGCGGGTGTGTGTTCGTGGGTCTGCCCGATCGCGTTTTGAAATTCAGCGAGCAGGGCCAGTTCCTGACCAGCTTCGGGGCTTGCAGCAGCGCACCCTGCGGCGGCGGCACCGTGCAGACCTTGGGTGGCCTGGGCGCGTCGGAAGACGGCTTTGTTTATCTGGCCGACGCCGCTGAGGACCAGCTGATCGTGCTTCGGGCGCAGCCGGGTGATGCGATCAGCACGCCGCCAACGTTGTTGACTGAGGTCGGCAGCAGCGGCACCGATCCGGGTCAGTTTCAGCAGCCGAGCGACCTGACCCTGGATCGTCAGGGGCGGGTTTATGTCGCCGACGCCAACCGGGTGCAGGTCTTCGACGAGCTCGGCGCGGTGCTGGATGAATACCAGGCCAACGATCCCGCCAGGACCATCCGCCGGCTGGAGTTTGGGCCTGGTAACCTTGGGTTTGCCTCCAACGATCTGGCCCAGGTGGTCCGTTTCCGCCGGGTTGGAGACGTCGAAGCGGGCGCTTCGACATTAAATCTCTCCACCCCTTATTCGAGTGCTGACGACGCCCCCGGCTTCTTCCGACAGCCGGTTGATCTCGCCGCCGGGCCGAACAGCAACATGTATATCGCTGACGCCGGCAACTTCCGGGTCCAGAAGTTCAGTCCGCAGGGTGATCTGCAGAACGGATTCGGCAGCGAAGGCACGGGGCCCGGTGAGTTCAGCCGCATGATTGCGCTCGATGCCGGCACCGCTTTCGGACAATTTCGCGTCAGCGTGCTCGACGACACGGGCACCGAGTACCGGATCCAGCGTTTCGAAAACCAGCTGAATTTTGTCGACCAGATTACGTTGCCCAGCGGAGCGGACTACGTGGACATGGTCATCGGCAGCGGCGGGAACGCGTTTCTGGTGACAGAACAGGGCAGCGCGCTTAAGGTGGCGCCGGACGGCACCGTGCTCGCAGGCTGGCAGTCGGAAGGGTCGGGCGGTGAGTTCCGGCAGGTAGCGATCGCACCCAACGGGCTGATCTATTTCACGGTGCAAAGCCCGTCGCAGGACGGCTTTGAGATCTTCGATCGCTTCGGCAACTTCGTCGCGTTCCTGCCGGCCGCGTTCAACGCGCCGGCGTCCCTGACCATCGCCACCGACGGCAAGATTGTGCTTGGCGAGATCCCGGACGTGGCGCCGGACGTGCCCAGGATCAAAATCTTTCGCCAGGATGGCGTTCTTCTGCAGTCGGTCGGGGAGTACGGGTATTTCCCTGGCTCGTTCGCCGCCCCGTCAGGACTCGACTTTGCCCCCAACGGCCTGCTCTACATCACCGATCGCGCGAACAACAACGTACAGGTGCTTGACCCGGTTCCACCGAGTCAGGTGACCAAGGTGATTGTGGTGGCCGGCGGTGGACCCTATGTCGGCAACAATCTTTGGGAAACGACCCAGGCGCTCACCAACAGCGCGTACCTTGCTTTGGCTTATCAGGGGCTCAGCGGCGATGAGATCATGTATCTGTCGTCCAACCAAAACGAGGATCTGGACGGCAACGGCGTGTCGGACGTCGACGCACCCGCCACGCCCGGCGCGCTCAACAACGCGATTACCGGCTGGGGCGCGGACGCTGATCAGCTGGTGGTTTATTTGGCCGATCACGGTTCGGAGGACGTCTTTCGGCTGAACCCTCGCAACACGCTGAGCGCAAGCCAGCTCGCGTCAGCGCTGGATACCGTCCAGGCCGGTCCGGACGGCGTGAGCCAGGCCGTGGTGATCTACGAGGCCTGCCGGGCCGGCAGCTTTGTCGACGATCTCGCGAACAGCTCCGTCAACCGGATCGTGCTGGCCAGCACCGGCGAAGCGCAGAGCGCCAAATTTGTCTCTGACGGTATCCTCAGCTTCTCGAACCAGTTCTGGACGCAGATCTTCTCGGGTTCGGACCTCGCTGATGCATACAGCACAGCGTCTCAGGTGATGACGGCATCGTTTACCGACCAGCAGCCTGAAGCCGACGCCGATGGAGACGGGAGCAGCAATGAGCCGATCGAAGATCTGGCTGCGCTAGCCGGCGTTTTTGTCGGGGCGGGCACCGACTTTGACCCGGGTTCGCCGATCATCACCAGCGTTACGGCACCGCAGACGCTGGCCAGCGGGAACACGGCGCAGATCAGCGCGTTCGGCGTCAGCGATGCGGACGGCGTGAGTCGGGTTTATGCGGAGATCATTCCTCCTGACTTCGAAGACGTGGACATCGACCAGCCGGTCCGAGAGTTTCCCGGCTTTGAGCTGCAGCCGGACAGCCGCGGCAGCGTGGACTACACGCTGATCTATGACGAGTTCTCCATCGAAGGCGTCTATGTGATCAACGTCTACGCCCAGGACCGGTTCGGCAACGTTTCCTCGCCATCTACCACAACGGTTACCGTCGGCAATCCGGAGCTGCGCAAAGCGCTGCTGATTGTCGGCGGCGAGACCACTGATCCGCGCTGGTCGGCTTACAGTGCCAACGGATCGTTTGCGTTTACGGCGTTGAGCGCGCAGGGCTACAGCGATCTTGGCCTCGAGACGGTGCGGTATCTGTCCAACGGCGGTGGCGAGGGCGTCGACGGCGCCGCCGGCAGCGCCAACGTGGCTGACGGGTTCGCCTGGGCCGGGACGCAGGCGCAGGACGTCGTGGTGTATCTCGTGGGCGGTGTACGCAGCGGCGCGCTGCGGCTGGCGAGCGGCGATCGGCTCACCGTCAGCGAGCTCGCCGACTATCTGGATAACCTGGAGGCCGCCATCAGCGGCCGGCTTGTGGTGCTCTATGACGGCAACCGATCGGGTGCGTTTCTTCCCCGTCTCGCCTCGGCCAGCGACGATCGTCGACTCTTGATCACGAGCGCCGCCGCGTCGCAGGACGCCAGTTTCCTGCTGGACGGGACCTTGAGCTTTTCGCAGTTCTTCTGGAATCGGGTGCTGAATGGCGACTCGGTGCTGGAGGCGTTTGAAGCGGCGCGCGACGCCATCAGCTTTTCCGCCGGCGGGCAGACGCCTCAGCTCGACGATAACAGCAACGGTGAGGGCAACGACGCTGAGGACGGGCTGCTGGCGAGCGCGTACTCGATCGGCACCGGGATCCTGCAGGATGCCAACGGACCAACGGTTGGCGAGACGGGGCCGGACGTGGTGCTGTCCGGGGGCGTGACGACCGCAGACATCACCGTCAATGATGTGTTGAGCACCGGATCGGTGGATCAAGTTTTTGGTGTCGTCACAACGCCACCGCCGCAGCAGCTTACCGACAGCTTCGCGTTTGCACCAACCAACGTCGATGCTGACGGCAACGGCGAATACACCGGCACCTACGGCGGCTTCGGACCTCTGCCGGGCGGCGGCTTCGCCGCGGGCGACTACAGCATTTCTGTCTATGCACGCGACGCCCGCGGCAACGTGTCGTTCCAGGAGAACCTGCGGGTGGAACAAACCGCGGGGCCGGACGGCTATGAGCCCGACGCCACGCGCGCTGCGGCCTCGGTGATTTTTGTGGACGATCTCGACGCGCAGCCGCACACGTTTCATGTCGATAGCGACGCCGACGTGATGAGTTTCACCGCGGTGAACTCGCCGGCCGGGCCCGGCAATCCCGCGCAGACTTATCAGATTGAGGTCTCCGAGATCGACGATTTTTCCGGCGCTGCGTTCAATCTTCGGATCGAACTGTTCGGCCCCACCACGCCGCTGGGAACGCCGCTCGCGACCACCAGCGGGGGGTTGAGCGGAAGCCTGTCACTGACCTGGCCACCGGCTAACGCCGCTTATGACGAAGGGGAAGGGGAGTATTTTGTCCGAGTCAGCGCGCTGTCATCGACACAGCGCGGAAAGTACGAGGTTCGGGTCTTCCGACCCGACGTGCTGCTGACGGGCCTGGTCCGCGGTTCAGTGGTGGACGCGCAGACCGGGCTGCCCGTGGTTGGCGCGCTGATCAGCACCGGGGGCACGGTGGCTGCCGCCAGCAATCCGCTCGGGGAGTTTCAGCTAGTGGAAAACCCGGGCAGCTACGATCTGACCGTGATTCCGCCGGCCGGCTATGACGGCCTGGTGGAAGCGGCGGTGCCAGTGGTGGAAAGCCTGACGACCTGGCGCCTGCTGCAGCTAGACCCCAGCGGGGTGGCGCCGACCGTGTTTACCGGAACGGCTGACAATATTGGTCAAACGAGCGTCACCCTCGATGGCCAGGTCTCACCCAACGGCGAGACAACCAGCGTGCTGTTTTCGGTTCAGCCAGCGGCCGGCGGGATTGTTCAGCCCGGTGATCTGGCGGCGGCAGCGCCGCTGTCGGACGTTACCGCCCAGGTGTCGGGTCTGACGTGTGAAACCGGGTATCAATTTCGAGTGAGCGCTACCAACGCCAGCGGCACCAGCGACGGCAACCTGGTCGCGTTTACCACCGCGGACTGCGTCACGCCGCCCACCGTCGGGACGCCGCAGGCGCAGTCGATCACCGATAGCAGCGCCACCCTGACCGTGCAGGTTGATCCGATGGGTAGCGATACCACCACGGCGTTCCGCTGGCGGCCGGTCGGCGGTGTGTTCAACGTCTACACCGATTCATCCCCGGTCCTGACCGGCAACGGCTTACAAACGGCGACGCTGGACGTCGCCGATCTGACCTGCGGTACGAACTATGACCTGCACGCCCGGGCGAGCAACAGCGGCGGCATGGTCGAAAGCGCCTTCGCAAGCTTTGCTACGGCAGCCTGTCCGCAGCCGCCGCCGGTGGTGACCACGCTCGCCGCCCAGAGCGTCACCGAAACCAGCGCTGACCTGCGGGCGGCTGTCGACCCCAACGGTGCGAGTACGCTGGTGGAATATGTTTTTGCGGCGGTCGGCGAAGCGGACGGTCCCTGGCTGACCGCAACCACGATCACCGAGTCGACCACGGTGGTCGCGCCGGTCAGTGGCCTGGACTGTGGCCGAAGCTATCGGTATCGGTTCCGGGCCAGCAACGCCGGTGGTCAAACCGAAGGGGCTGAGCTCAGTTTTATGACCACCGAGTGTCCCGCTGACTTCCCCGAGACCACCAGCGTTGCGGCAAACGCGGTGAGTCAGACGTCCGCCACGCTCAACGCAACCGTCAACCCGAACGGGTCCGAGACCCAGGTGAGCTTCGACTTTGGCCGGGGCGGCGTGTTCACCGATTCGGCGGCGCTGGACGTGACGCTCGACGGCAGCGACACCCAGCCGGTGAGCGTGGTGCTGACAGGCCTGGTCTGTAACAGCGAGTACCAGTTCCGGGTCCAGGCAACCAACGCGGCGGGTACCGCCTTCGGTGCGGCGCTGACGTTCACGACCAACCCCTGTGATCGGATCCTCCTGGTGGACGACGACGACAACGTGCCCGACGTGTTGCCCACCTACAGCGGCGCGCTCGACACGTTGGGTTTTGCTTTCGACGTGTGGAACACCAACGGGGCGGACGCGGAGCCCGGCCAGGCTGAGCTGGAGAGCTATTCCACCGTCATCTGGTTTACCGGCAATAACGCCGAAGTTGGCACCGGCCCTTCTTCCACCAGTGAGGAGGCGCTGGGAGCGTACCTGAACGGCGGTGGATGCCTGGCGGTCTCGGCTCAAGATTATTTCACTGTGCGCGCTAACGGCAGCGTTCCGACTCCGCTGATGGCCGACTACCTGGGCGTCAGCGGCGGCACCAGCGACGCGGGGCCCGCTGAGGTGGCCGGCGTCTCTGTTGAGTTTGCAGGACTGCCAGCGAGCGGTAGCTACGTGCTGGACTACGCGAGTGCTGCTCTGCAGGACAGGGCTGACGAGCTGGCCGAAGACAGCACCGCCGCAGCGTCTTTCAGCGGTGAGGGCCGGACGGCAGGTCTACAAAAACTGACTCCGGTTTACCGAACGCTCTACCTGGGTTTCCCGCTGGCCGCGGTTCCGGGTGCCACCGAGCAGGCCGCCGTACTCAGCGCTATGCTGGACTTTTGTCGCGGGGCCGATCAGATTTATGCCGATGGGTTTGAAGATGAATAGCTTGCGCCTGAAAGGTCTACTGCTCCTGGCGGTGGTGCTCTGCGGGAGCGCCGGCGCGGCGACGCGACACGCGCTGCTCATCGGCGTCGGCAGCTACGATGACCCGGTGTCGGCGCTGCTGGCGCCGCGGTTTGACGTAACGGCCGTCGAAAATACCCTGCTGGAAAAGTGGGCCTTTGAGCCCACCAACGTGACCCGCCTGCTCGACGGTGACGCGACCCGCGAGGGGATCCTGCGCGCCCTGCGCAATCTTCAGCTCACCACCGAACCCGGCGACTTTGTGTTTGTGTACTACGCGGGCCACGGCACCAGCGCGCTGGACTTAAGCGTCGCCGCGGCGCTGCCCCATACCTCGGGCGCGCTGATCCCCGCCGATTTCAATCGGCACGGCACGCCGGAGGAGATCGCCGAATCGCTGATCATCGGGCGGCGCGATATTCGCCCGATCTTGGCGCAGCTCGATGCCGCGGGCCGCGAAGTCTTTTTTGTGGTGGACGCCTGCTATTCTGGCAACACGGTCCGTGGCGCCGGCCAGGAGCACACCGGGCGTCCGCCCCTGCCGGTGCGCGCCGCCGACATTCTGCCGCCGGATGTGCAGGCCACGCCCGCGCCGCCCAGCGAAGAGGCATACCCTTACTCGCAGGTGTTCTATCTTTCGGCCGCCGGTGAACACGAGCCCGCCGGCGAGATCACCGACAAGCTGCTGCGCTGGTATCCCACCTTCGACGGGCAGCCTCATGGGGCGTTTACTGACGCTCTGCTGCGCGCCATGCAGGGCCTCACCCCCGGCACGGATGCGAACGGTGACGGCCGCGTGTCTTACCTTGAGCTGTATGAATCCGTGCGCGGCTTTATGGAAAAACGTGGCTATCCGCAGAGCCCGCAGTTTTTGCCGACGATCGATGAGGCGCAGGTGGACCCCAGCACCGCCATCATTTTTGACCTGCCCGGCGAGCCCCAGTTTGTGCAGCCCGCACCCGAACCGGATCAGCCGCTGCGGCTCAAATGGATCAACCCCAGTGAAGCGGATCGCCGTCTCGTCAAGAGTCTGAGCGGTCTGGAGATCACCGACGGTGATGCCGATCTCATTTTGCTGCGTGAGTCCGACCGTAGCGTCCTGCTCAACGCGTCGGGTGATCTCATTTCTGAGGTGTTTGACCCGGCCAGCGCTGACCCGTGGCACCGGATTCGCGGGGAGCTGTTCGTGCGCGGCTTGGCCTCACGGGGAGTAGCCAAAGGGGCGAATCAGAACCTGGTGCTGCAGTACACAGATCCCGCGATGGGGGTGACCGCCGTACGCGGCGACGACCTGGGTTTTGTCATGCGCCCGTCGCTGCCGCTTCATTTGCTGGTGTTCGACCTGGAGTCAAACGGCGGCATCAGCCTGCTGTATCCCATCAACAGACAGGAGAAGGCGCGGCAGCCGGCCGGGCGCCTGACCAAGATCGAAGATATAGTAGTAGTACCACCGTTTGGCATGGACAAGATTGTGGCGGTGGGGTTAGGGCGCCCGCTGGAGGCGGCGGGGCAAGCTTCAACCGAAGGTCTTGGGTCGTTTCTCGGCCAGACGCTGGATCCCGGCAGCGATGCGCTCGCCCGGTTTCAGCAGCTCCTGGCCGGCCGCGACGACCTGAGGGCCGTCGCGCAACTGTCGCTGATCACCACCGACAGCGTGAACCGGGCGGCCCGCGGCGGAGCCGACAGGGGGGATAAGGAATGAAACAGACAACAATCGGTCGTTGGGTTTTGCTGGCAGCGCTGCCGGGGCTGTTGCTGCCGCTGCCCTCAGCGCTCGCCCAAAGTGACGACGTGGAGCGCGGCCTTCAGCGTCGTCCCGGGCTGGAGAACGAGCGCCCCGAGCTGCCGGAATTCGACGAGCGCGAGGACGTGCCGCTGGATCTGCCGGCAATCGAATCGCTGGCGATCCCCAAAGACACGCTCTCGGGCGCCCCGCTGGTTTATCTCCAGAAGGTGCAGCTCACGGACGCCACGGAGTTGACCGCCACCGACGTGGGCGAGGTGAGCGCCGCCTACCTGGACCGAAACGTCAGCGCCGAGGAGCTGCAGCAGCTGAGGGCGGAGCTGACTCAGCTCTATGTCGACCGGGGCTACATCACGTCCGGCGTGCTGCTGCCCGATCAGCGGATCAGTGACGGCACGGTCCGCTATCAGGCGGTTGAGGGTCGGCTCGAGGCGCTGGAGGTCTCCACCAGCGGACGACTCCGCCCCTCTTACGTGGAGTCACGGCTTCAGGGTGGGGGCGACGAGCCGTTGAACGTGGTGGATCTGCGTGAGCAGCTCCGCATCCTGCACGCTGATCCGTTGATCGAACGGGTCGATAGCCGGCTGCTGCCGACGCAGCAGCGGGGTTCAGCCAGGCTGGTGGTCGACGTCGAGGAGGCCCGCCCGTACAGCCTGTTTTTGACGGCCCACAACAATCGGGCCCCGAGCGTCGGCAGCGAATGGGTGGAGCTCGGTTTTGTCCATCGCAACCTGCTCGGTTTTGGCGATCGCGCAGAGCTGCGGTACGGGACCGGTGACGGCCTGGATGACTACCAGCTGGGCTACGCGGTGCCGGTCACCCGAAGCGGGATCACGGTGGGCGTCAGCTACGCGCAGAGCGACGCACAAATTGTCGAAGAACCGTTCAGCCGCATCGATATCCGCAGCGACAGCGAGGAGTGGGCCCTGGACGTGGTTGTCCCCTGGAAACGCTTCGGTGCCCGTCGTTTGACCTTTATCGCCGGTGTAGATCATCGGGAAAGCAATACAAGCCTGCTGGGCATTCCGTTTTCCTTTTCTCCGGGCGTGAACAACGGTCGGGCTGAGGTTACCGCCGCGCGGCTGACCGCGGACTGGACCGACCGACGCGCCAACCAGGTTTTTGCGCTGCGGGGACGAATTAGCGTAGGGCTCGATGCCCTCGACTCGACGATCAACGACGGCAATCTGCCCGACAGCGAGTTTGTGACCTTCCTCGGTCAGGCCCAGTGGTCACGCCGTTTCGGTGAAAACGACAACCAGCTGATTTTGCGCGGCGATTTGCAGAAAACCTTCGACGGCCTGCTGCCGCTGGAGAAGCTGTCGATCGGCGGGCGTACGAGCGTGCGCGGCTATCGTCAGAATCTGATGGTGCGCGACAACGGCTGGGTTGCCTCAGCGGAGTTTCGCATGCCGGCGTTCCGTGACAGCAACGGCCGCAGCAAATTCCAGTGGTCGGTCTTTGCTGACATCGGGCGCGGGTGGAACGAGGATTTCGATACGCCGGAGCCTAAGTCGATCGCCAGCGTCGGGGCCGGATTCTTGTGGGATCCACTGCCCGGCCTGCACACCGAGCTCTACCTCGCCCACGGCTTTGAAGACATCGAGTTCAGCGACAGCGATCCGCAGGACGACGGGATCCACCTCCTGGTTCGTTACGACATCTTCTAATGAGCTGGCTTGGGCGCAGCCTGCTGGTGCTGGCCGTCAGCGCGTTTGGGGCGCTGGTGTCGGTGACCCCCTTTGTGAAGCGCCTCGAGCTTCAGGTTTTTGATATCCAGCAGCGATTCGTGCGCCAGTACGTGCCGCAGCCTGGCGCCAGCCCCGAGGTGGCGCTGATCGGCATTGACGAGGGCACGGTACAGGCCATCGACGCCCCCATGGCCCTCTGGCACCAGCAGCTGGCGCAGGTCATTACCGCCATGGCGTCGGCCAAGGCCGCGGTCCTGGGCTTTGACCTTGTCCTGCCGGAACGCAGTTTTGACGAGTTTCTTGGCCGGGCCAACGATCAGCCGCTGATGCAGGCCATCCTCGGCGCCCGCCGCGCCGGCGTGCCGGTGGTGTTTGGCCGAACGCTGAGCGCCAGCGGCCGGCTATATGACGTCCTGCCGAAATTTAAGGCGGTTCTGGGCAAAGACGGTTTCGGCATGGTACTGCAGGTGCAGGAGATGGACGCGGTGGTGCGGCGCTACTACGACGACCGCTACGAAGATGCGCTTGAGCTGCGCACGCTCGTCGGGCAGATGGCCCGCCAGACCGACGTCACGGTGCGCAACGGCTGGATCGACTACGCGGTCGGCGACCCGATCGGCTACGTCCCGATGTCTCAGGTGATCCAGTGGCAGGCAGCGGGAGACGTCGACGCTCTGCAACAGGCGTTTGAAGGCAAAGCGGTGTTTGTCGGCGGCGTCCTGCCGTTTGAAGATCGCCACACCCAGCCACTGGTCCTGGCGGACTGGGAAGCCAACCGTTACGCCCCCGGTGTGCTCATCCACATGCAGGCCTACCGGTCGCTGGCAAGCGACCGGATTCTCAGCGGGGTGGGCGGTGTTTGGTACGCCAGTTCGCTTCTCGTGATGGCCCTGCTGGTGCTGCTACGCGACCGGCCGCTGACGGCGCTGATTGTGCTCGGGGTTGCCGTGCTTGCGGCGGCGGCGGGGTCGACGGTTGCCTATCTGGAGGGCTGGCGCCTTAGCGCGGTGCCGATGGTGGTCACCGCTCTTGCAGCCTGGCTGGCAGGGGCGGTCCGAGACGCCTGGTCAAACCTGCGGGACAAGCAGCGGATGCGTTCGGCGTTCGGTGGTTACGTCAGTCCACAGATTCTGAATGAAATCCTGGAGGGCAACCTGTCGCCGGAGTTAGGCGGCGAGAGCCGGGAAATTTGCCTGTTATTCTGCGATTTGATTGGCTTTACGACCCTCAGCGAAACCAATGACGCGGAATATGTTCTAACCCTGTTGAATCGGTACTTTGATCGCGTTACACCCGCCATTCACACCTTTGATGGTACGCTCGATAAGTACATGGGAGATGGGATCATGGCGTTCTTCGGCGCGCCAAAACCCCACAAAAACGCGGCCCAGGCGGGCTTCGATGCGGCGCGGATGATGCTGAACGAGCTGGACAAGTTCAACGTCGAGCTCGCCGCAGAGGGGATTCCGCCGATCCAGGCCGGAATCGGGCTGGGTCTGGGAAAGGCGATTGTCGGCCACGTCGGCGCCCAGTCTCGCTTCGAATATTCGGCGATCGGCGACGCGGTGAACGTGTCGGCGCGTATCGAGGGCCTGACGCGGCACCTGAACTGCCGCATTGCGCTGAGCGAGAACGTCGCCAATCAGCTAAGGGTCGAGGACCAGCAGGAGCTGGAGCCTTTCGGGCCACAGCAGATCAAAGGCCACTCGGCGATCAAGGTTTTCGGCTGGGGAGAGCTCCGGCCAGGGAAGGAGGCAGCTGAGGCTGTCAGGAGCGAGGTAGCATCATGAAGAAGATGTTTGCAGGGATGATTTTGTGGGGCGTGGCGCTGACGGTATCGGCGGATCCGGTGGCCATTGTCACCGATGCGCTCGGTGACCACAGCCTCAACGGCGAAGCGCTGGAGATCCTGTCTGAGGTCAGCACCGGTGATCAGATCATGGTTGCCGACGCCGGCAGCATCAGTCTCGTTTACTACCAGGATGGCGCGGAGTTCGTGTACATGGGCCCGGCAGCCTTTGAGGTTGGGGAGAACGCACCCAAAACACTCTCCGGCAACGATCCCAGCAATGGGTCAGCCGTGCCGGAGGGTGAAGGCTCGATCTCAACCGTGGGTCTGGCTCAGGCCGCCATGGTGATGCGTGCCGGCGGGTCTGAAAAACGCCTGGATCAGGTGTTTCCCGTCGACACCGTGCTGCTCGGCAGCCCGGACACGTTTCGTTGGCGCGAACTCGCTGAAGGGGTGGGGTACACCTTTGAGCTGACCGACGGTGAGGGGCGCAGCCTGCTTGAGACCACGGTCACGGGCAACGAGCTTAAGGTGCCGAGCCACATTACGCTCGCCGCGGGGGATTACTATTCCTGGTCGCTCGAAAGCCGCCTGCCCGATGGCAAAAAGTTCTCCAGCTACGCGGGCTTCAGCATCGCTGACGATGCGCTGATCAGCCGGGTAGAGAGCTTCAGGCCCGCCGACGAGGCCAACGTCTCCCGGATTATCGTGTTTGCGCTGTGGCTGGAGCAGAACGAGCTCGTGGAAGAGGCGAGACGCTACTGGCAGATGGCCAGCCGCCAGCGGCCCGAAGACCTCGCTCTGCGCCAGCGCGCCGGTGGCTGAATTTACGGGCAGCGCGCGTCTGGTTCGCTAGCGGCGAGACACAAAAAAACGCCGGTTGGGGTAGCCCAACCGGCGTTTTGCGTTTTGTGGGGTTGACCCCGTCGATACCTTAGTTTTCGCGCTTGGTCACCAGCCAAACCAGCGACCCGTAGGCCAATACGCCGAGCGCGCAAACGCCGGTCATTACATACCCTTCAAAAAACACGTTGAACTCCTTCCTTCCCAACTGGCCGGTCGTCTCGCTCCGTGATTGACGGCCAGGCGGCCAGCATAACCGGCTTTCAGGCCCTTGCGGGCCGGTGTTAACGTTTGTTTGCCTGTCTGTAACGTTCTGTTTCAAAGACAATAATTACCCTAATGCACCGCCGGCGCAGGGGCGTTTATCGGGAATTATTTGTCAACAATCTTTAAAGCTAGAGGGCGGCAGTAGTGCTCAAAACCCCAAGGCACTAGTCTGCTGGAAGGTCGCCGCGAGGTGACACGGAAACGCGATCACGGATGACTACGGGCGTTTGCGCGGCGTATGCCGCACCCGCGGTAACCGGCCTGGGTTCTGCCTCCCCCTCTACCCGGCCGGTTCCGCACCTGCATTTAGGGTAAAGTTGAGACGCGGGGGACAGAAGATAAGGTAGGGGTCAAGCTGCGCAGCCATGACTGACGCATCCGCCAGAAAGCGCAAGGTACTGATTATTGACGACGATCCGGACGTACTGGAGTACGCCTCTGTTGTCTTTTCAGACTGTGGCTTTGATCTCATGATTCGCCGGCCCGGCGAAGACCTGGTCGCCAAGCTCAACCAGCTCCCCGATCTGATTGTGGTCGACCTCCTGATGCCCAGCGAAGACGGGATCCAGGTGCTTCACAACATGGCCAAGGCAGACGTTAAATGCCCGGTGCTGGTGGTGAGCATGTGTAGCGAGGAGGTCTTGCGCTCGGCCCGAGCCGTGGCCCAGATGCTCAACTTCGAGGTTCTGGGCTTTCTCCGCAAGCCGTTCTACAAAGAGGACGTGCTCCGCCTGACCAGTTCGCTGCGCCGGGAAGAGCAGGGCACCGCCGAGCTGCGGCGCCTGGTGAATTCGGGGCGGATCGTGAATCACTACCAGCCGGTCGTCGACGTCCAGCGCGGCCGGGTGATCCGGCTCGAAGCGCTGTCCCGCTTCCACCACCCCAAGAGCGGCATCATTGCCCCGATGGAGTTTCTGCGCTGGTCTCGGCGGCTGCGCATCACCGCGGCGCTCGAGCGACGGTTGACCAAACAGGCCCTCGACGACGCTAAGCGGATTGAAGAAAAAGGTTTCCGGCTGCCGATGTCGGTCAACCTGAGCACCGAGACGCTGGAGCAGCCGGACTTTGCCGACCGCATGGAAAAGCTCTGTCGGCAGCAGCGCTTTCTGCTCAGCCAGTTGACCATCGAGATCAGCGAAAACGATCTGCACCGCAACCTGATTCCCGTCCAGAGCAACCTGACGCGTCTAGCGCTGCGCGGATGCTCGGTCTCGTTGGAGTATGGCGGCGAAGTGTTTTCCAAGATGCAGCTGGAAAACCTGCCCCTGGCCGAGGTCAAGCTGACCCCAAGCCTGGTGCGCGACTGCATCAAAGACGACTCCCGCCGAAATCTGCTGATTTCGGTCGTCAATCATGCGGACGTGCTGGACATTCCGGTCACCGCTATCGGCGTTGAGTCACCCGAGGAGCTGGGTCTGCTGCTGGATCTTGGTCTGACACGTTTTCAGGGGCATTTCTTCTGCGAAGACAAACAGTTTGAAGGCGCGCTTTACTACCTGCACCGTGCGCCAGAGCAGCTGGCGGAACTGGGGCTTGCGGGCCCGCCGTCACGCGCGTCGTCCATCCGTCCCTAATCGTTTTTTTTTGGCTTGCGTCGCCGGTCGCGGCGGGAGGTCTCGCTGGCGTTCAGTCGTCAGCGGCAGGACTGGCGTTGGCTTGCAGCTCGCTCATCAGCTTGCTGACCGCCGCCTCTCGGTCGGCTTCACTCGCGTTTTCGTCGCGCAGCGTCTGTTCGGCATGCACCGCGTCCGACTGCAGCTCGGTCAGGCCGTGCAGCCCCGCTGATCCGGCGATTCGGTGCACCGCATCGATAAGATCCAGCTCCTGATGCGTCCGCTGTTCCCACAGCGTGGCCAGCTCCGTGTGCTTGCCGGTTAGCGAAGCCAGGTAGCGTTCGCGCTGTTTGGCCAGCAGCTCACGTGCGCGGTCAGAAAGCTCAGCCATTGACCGCCTTTTCCAGTTCTTTGCCCAGGATGTCCAGGTCGAACGGTTTGACCAGATAAGCGCTTGCGCCCGCGCCAAACGCGGCGTTGCGGTCCTCTTCAGCGTTGGACGCGCTCATCGCAATCACCGGAATCTGGCTCGCGTGCAGGTCGTGAATCAGCTTCTCGCCGGAGATGTCGTTCAGGTGAAAATCGCTCAAGACAACGTCCGGTCGCGCGCTGGCCAGCTTGTCCAACGCCTGCTGACCGTTGATGGCCAGGGTCGGGGAGTAGCCCAGGTCGGCCAGGATCACGGCCAGAAACTCGCGAACGTCCATGTCGTCCTCGACGATCAGCACCCGGCGCTGGCCTTCGTGCGCGTCGCTGGGCGCGAGGTTTGCGGACAGCACTCCGGCGCCGCGAACTTCGAACGAGAAAGTGGACCCCTGGCCCACGGTTGACTCGAGCTCGATGTCACCTCCGAGCACGTCCGCCAGGTGTTGGCTGATCGAAAGGCCGAGACCGAGACCCTTGGCGCGGGTCTTCTCGTCTTCCAGGCTCGAAAACGCCTGAAAGATCTGCTTGCGCTTGCCCTCCGGAATACCCGGGCCGGTGTCGATGACCGCCACCTTAAGGCGATCGTTGGCCTGGCTCCAGGTGACCTTGACCGAGCCGGACTCGGTGTAGCGCAAAGCGTTTGAGATGAGATTGACGATGATCTGCCGCAGCCTGACGGGATCGGTGCGAATCTCCTCGCAGGCGCAGCCCTGCTCGACAATTTCGAACGCCAGCTCCTTTTGCTGTGCCAGCGGTTCGAACATGAGATTCATCGACTCAAACAGACGCCGAAGATTGACCTCTTCTTCGACGGGTTCGATCCGGTCGGAAACCACCCGGCCATGTTCGAGCAGGTTTTCGACGAGCGACAGCAGGTGCGTAGCGGAACGACGAATCCCCTGCAGGCGACGATCGTCGCGGCCGTAGTCTTTTTCCAGCAGGTCGCAGTAGCCGAGAACGGAGGTCACGGGCGTGCGAAATTCGTGCGACATGCCGGCGATGAAGCGGCTCTTAAGCTCGCTCGCCCGGGCTGCTTCCCGCTTCGCTTCCTCGAGCTCAACCTCCAGCTGCGAGGCGCGGTACTCAACGATATCGGTCTTTTCCGCCTGGCGTCTCAGATGCAGGTCCGCCATGTCAGAAGCGTTGGCGTCGGTCAGCAGAACATAGGCCTGCGCGTGCTGGGGCTGCGCCATGATCGAGACATGGATGGGTCGGTTGCCGTCAAACCACATCATCGGAAAGGTGACCGACTTGAAGCCGTCCAGACCCGCCAGAAACTTCATGGTTTGACGGATGTCCTGGCCCGCCTCCAGCGAGAAATCGTAGACGGCCGGGTCACCCGCCCAGTCGAGCACCCGGAACGCGGCGTCGGTGCGAACGAGCAGCGGCTCCGCCAGGTCGTTGAGTTCCAGCGAGGCGGGCAGGGAGCTGGAGATGGTGGACGGCTGGCCGGTCTCATCCATGGCCGGTCACCATCGTTGTGATTTCTTCGAAGCAGCGCTTCACGTTGTTACCCGTGTGCGAGCTGGTTTCGATCACCCGCAGCCCGCTCGCGCGAATGCGTTCCAGGTCTGCGGCCGAGACTTCAGCACGGTCGGTCAGGTCGGACTTGTTCACCGCCAGCAGGCAGCTGACGCCGGGAAAGCTGTCTTCGAGACGCGATATGAGGGCTCGGGATGCGGTGACGGTCGGCCGGCGCGTCCGGTCGCAGACCACGATGCACCCATGCACGCCAGTGAGATACGGGGTCTCAAGTACAAAGCCCCCATCAGCGCAGAGGATGTCCCACACCACCAGTTCGCGTGTCACGCCGTCAGCTTCGATCTGCCCCACCTCAACCTGAGCACCGGAGCGAATGCGCCGTACGTTCTCGGCGTCGCGGCCGGAAAAGGCACCAATGAAGTCGCTCTTGCCGACAGCCGCCTCACCGAGGACGCAGATTTTGATGGGGTTTGGAGCGGACATGGCCTTCTGGCGACAGGCTCAAACGCCGCTTACTGTGCACCCTGTGCAGCGCCGGCGTCTTCGAGGCGCTCCAGCCGATAGCCGTGATGGTAAATGCTCTTGAGGCTCCAGCCCGAATCTTCGGTCAAGCTAAGCTTCTTCCGCAGACGGCTGATGTGGGTATCCAGCGTGCGGGTCACCACCTGAGCGTTAAGGCCCCAGATCTCTTTGAGCAACACCTCGCGCGGAATAATGCGCCCGAGATTGCGAATCAGATAGACGGCCAGTGCAAACTCGCGCCGGGTCAGCGAGACAGGCTCGCCGTTCAGGGTCATCACTTCCCGGTCGGTGTCGTAGGCGATCGGGCCGACTTCCTTGCGCGCATCGTTGTCGGGGGAATCGATGCCGCTGCGCCGGGCCACCGCGTCGATCCTCGCCAGCGTGACCGGCTGGCTCAGCGGTTTGGTCAAGTAGTCGTCCGCGCCGCTTTCCAGCGCCTTGACGATATCCTCGTCAGCGTCTCTGGCGGTCAGGAAAATCACCGGCAGCTTGCTGTCGATGTTTTGCCGAATCCAGCGCAGCACCGAATAGCCGTCGAGCTCCGGCACCTGCCAGTCGAGCAGCACCATGTCGAAGCGGTCCGAGCGCACCGCGTTGATCAGGTCCGAGCCCCGCGCGTGCCAGTCGACCTCGTGGCCGGCGTCCTCCATCCAGATTTTGACAACTTCAGCCTGGTCATGGTCGTCTTCTAAAAAGGCGATCTTCAAAGTGGCTTTCCCCATTGCCGTCGCGTGGACACTAGTTTACCAGTGCTAACGACTGAGCAACACATGTAAAAGATTGTCCTGAAAGGTAATGTTGCCGGTCAGCTGATCGTGTGATTCGCAGATAAACATCGAGTAGTCGAGCGGAAAGAAGATGTAGCGATGGCGCGGGACCGTCGGGTCAAGGGAATTCCTGGCCAGCAGCGACGATTTGGTCACCGTGCCGTCGCCGGGTTCGAGCATCAGTCGCTCATAGTCCACGCCCGGTCGGGGACTGGCAATCCGATCCGGTTCGAGGCGCAGCACGGATCGGCCTTCCACCTCCTCAACCAGCATCCGTGCCGGCGTCAGCTCGCAGTCCCCGCCGAACAGGATGAGCCGCCATGGCGTTTCCTCCAGCGGCACGGTCAGCGACCAGACGAAGCGGCGAGCCCGCTCCAGATGCTTCTCAAAATAGCGCTCCAGCGTCTCGAGATGGGCCTCGCCTGCGGCCGGATCGTCGAATGCGGCGAGAATCCTCTCCCGCACCGCCGGATCGAAAATCGACCAGCCAAAGCGCCGCCAGATCCTCACGGAGAACAGGTCCCGCTCCAGCTGTTCCCCGCTCGCAGAAATCAGCCAGGCGCCGGCTAGCGGATGGGGAAACAGCTGGTAGACGCTGGGCATGGTGGCCAGCACTTCGGTGGGAATGCGGCCAAAGCCGAGCTTTACCCCCTCGATGAAGCCGCGTACGGAGTTCACCGACCCCATGTTGGGCGTGCCGAGCAGGATGACCCGCCGAACCCGGCTGGCGCCCCAGAGATTGACCGGAAACTCGTTGTCGTCCAGCACGTCGGTCGGGCCGTAGCGAAGGTAATAGCGCGTCAGCAGCCCGCCCATGCTGTGCGCCACGATATCGACCTTGAGTTCTGGCTGGCAATAGTCCTCGCGAATCTGGTTGATAAACGCGTCCAGCCGCGCGGCGTTTTCCACGTTGTCGCGGCGCCAGTCATAGCGGAAGACGTAGAACCGCCTCGCGCCCATGGCGACCGGCCGCCCCGGCTCGCCGCGCTCAAACTTGCCGGCCTCGGTCAGCACCTCGATCACCCGGCCGTAAAAATCGGTGCCGGCGGCGCGGTCGAAGATGGCATAGGGCTCCAGTCCGTCGCTGACCGGCTCGAGCGTGGCGGGATCAATCGGGAGCGCCAGATCGCTGTAGTTGCTGAACAGCAGCTTGCGCAGTTGCCCGACCCAGATTTCCTGAAGTCCATCGGCGGTGCGCAGCCGAGAGCCAAGAATGCCGTGGATCAGCACCACCGGCGGCTGATCACCGCCGGCGGTGGCGGAGCCGTAGAGACGGGCAAGATCCGGTCGGCTGGCGCGCGTGCCGCAGCTGGCCAGCAGCAGCGCCGCGAGCACGATGACCAGCGTGTGGCCCGCGCGACTCACAGGACCGAAGCCACCATATTCAGCACGTCGTCAATATGCTGTGGGGGCGTTGAGTAATGGGGTGAAAGGCGCAGCAGCCCGCCGCGGACGGCGCAAAACACGCCTTTTTCGCTGAGCGCGTTGTAGGCATCGCGGGTTGCGTTTTCATCGCCGAGGCTGAAGGCGACGATACCGGCGTGCTGCGCCGAATCTGCGGGTGTCCGGACGTCTACGCCCAGGTCGGCCAGGCCGCCCAGCAAGCGCTTGGTGTGGCCGCGGATGATGTGTTCCACGCTGTCGGCGCCGAGTTCCTGATAAAGCGACAGGCTGGCCTCCAGCGCCACAATGCCCACCGTATTGAGGGTGCCGGCCTCCAGTCCTCGGCCGTCGCTCGCCGTTTCGCTGAGCGCGCCGGCAAACTTGAACGGCTCGCTCACCATGCGCCAGCCGACCTGGGTCGGCTTGAGGGCCTGGCGCAGCGAGTCGCTCAGGTAGAGAAACCCGACGCCCTCGGCTGAGAGAAGCCACTTGTGGGACCCGCACGCCACCGCGTCGACCGGACAGTCCGTCACGTCCAGCGGAAACGCACCGAGACTCTGTATGGCGTCAACCACCAGCAGGATGCCTCGTTCTCGGCAATGCTGGCTGAGTTCCTTCAGCAGCAGCGCCGTACCGTTCGCGTACTGAACGGTGCTGACCGAAATCAAGCGGGTCTGTGGCGTGGTCGCTTCGATCAATGCCTCGTGCACCGGCTGGCCTGGCTGTCGCTTCACCGAATCGACGGTGACCGAGGCTGGCGTGCAGTGATCCCAGCACCATTGATTGGACGAAAACTCCTCGCTGAGGACCAGCACGCGATCCCCGTCTCGCCAGTCAAGTCCGGCGGCGATCCGCGAAAGCCCCTCGCTGGTGTTTTTGGTCAGGCTGACCTGGCTGCCGTCGGAAGCCCCGATGAGATCACCCAGTCGCTGGCGCAGCCGCTGTTCGGCCCCGTACCAGTCCAGCCAGTTGGCCATGATGCGCGTATTGCTCCCCTGGGCCAGCTCGGTGACCCGCTGGACGGTTCGGAGCGGCCAGGGGCCGATCGCCGCGTGATTGAGATACCAGATTCCGGGCTGCTGTTGGAACTCCTGGTCGATCAGCTGGGTCTGAGCTTGGCTGGTCATGATTTCCCGCACGGTGAGGTCGCTGCGATTCTAACCCAAGGTCAGGATCGAATCGGATCCAATCGAGGTTCGTAGCGGGGCGCTTTGGCGATGCTGAAAGGGCCGGCTGACAAGGGGCGCGGCGCCTTGACCGGTGGGAGTGCCATGCTATGGTTGCGCCGCCGGCGCAGGCCGCATGCTGACCCGTTTGGCGGGTTACGAACTATCGATCGACATTGGTGTCTAGAGAGTAAGAGCGGCGTGGGACCGCCGCCTGGAACCTCTGGGCTCCGGGGAAGGAGCTTGGCCCGGATGGGCGAGAAACAGGTAGACCAGCTACTGGTTGAACGGGTACAGCAGGGCGACAAGAGAGCGTTCGACCTGCTGGTACTGAAATATCAGCACAAGATCGTGAATCTGATATCTCGGTACGTCAAAGACCCGAGCGAGAACCAGGATGTGGCGCAGGAGGCGTTTATCAAAGCCTACCGGGCCATCGGCCGGTTTCGCGGAGACAGCGCGTTCTACACCTGGATGTATCGCATCGCCATCAACACGGCCAAGAACTACCTGGTCGCGCAGGGGCGCCGACCGCCGGCGACCGATATCGAGCCCGGCGACGCCGAATTGTTCGATTTGGACACTCGGCTGAAAGACCGCGACACCCCCGAGCGGGAGTTGCTGAAAGACGAAATTGAGCAGACGGTTTTTGCTGCCATTGAGGACCTGCCGGAAGACCTGCGAACGGCGATTACGCTGCGGGAGATGGAAGGCATGAGCTACGAGGAAATTGCGGTGACCATGGACTGCCCGATCGGCACCGTGCGATCACGGATTTTTCGAGCGAGAGAGGCGATAGATCAGCGGCTTGCGCCGCTGCTGGATCAGAAAGAGGATCGAGGTTGATGGAGAAGCAGCACACAGGGGAATTGTGCGAATCGCTTTGCCGCCTGATGGACGGCGAAGCAGAAGCCAGCGAAGCGCAGTTCATGCTGCGACGACTGGGTCATGATGAAGAGCTGTCGCAGCGGTGGGAACGATACCACCTCGTGCGCAGCGTCCTGCGCGACCACCGTTGCGCGTCGCTGGACGGATTTGCTGCGCGGGTGTCCGCTGGCGTCGCCCAGGAGCCAACGCCGGAGCCGGATGCGCAGCAAAATCCCGCATCGCCAGCGCACGGTGAGGCCACAGGCACGGGCCTGCGTCGCTGGCTCCAGCCGGCAGCCGGTGCAGCTGTGGCGGCTAGCGTAGCGGTGCTGGCCTTCAACGCGTGGCAGCCTGACGTGGTTGCGCCGGGTGGAAACACGGCGCCCCAGTCGCTTTTGTCTCAGGGCATCGACGATCCGACGGCTGACGTTGAGGGTCGGGTTGGCCCAGCCGCCTCGTCGCTGGCGGTACCGGCTGCCGTTGGATCCACCAACGAGCAGCTTCAGAAGTACCTGATTCGCCATACGCAGGTGTCGGCGACCGGACACCGGCTGCCGCTGATCTACATGGTCAGCGAAACCGAGACCGCCGACGTCAGTCTTTCGGCCGAGCCTGCCGAGGCTCCGCCACCCGACCCGCAGGCATCGAGCGAGCCCTGACGGCAGGGAGTCATGCCCGGTCCGGACCGATTCTCGGCCCTCGTGCGCAGCGGCTGTCTGCTCACGGCACTCCTGCTGCCGCTGCTCGCTACGGCCGAGGACAGCGCGCTGGCCGCCAAGCGCTGGCTCGACCAGATGGCGAGCGCGGTCAGCAACCTGACCTATCGCGGCACGCTGATCTACCTGCGCCGCAACCAGGTCGACTCACTGAAGATCTATCACCGCGTGGACGAGACCGGCATGCGGGAACGACTCGTGGCGCTCAACGGCAGCCCTCGCGAGATCCTGCGAGACAACAACTCCGTCCGCTGTATCTTTCCTGATCGCCGCTCTGTTCTGATCGATACCCGAATCGCTGAACGGCTTTTCCCCGTGATACCGGCGGATCTATTCAGCCTGTCGGAAGGGCGCTACAAGCTGTCGTTGGACGGCGCCGACCGCGTGGCGCAGCTCGAGGCTCAGGTTGTGCGGATCGCTGCTGCTGACAACTTCCGCTTTGGCTATCGGCTGTGGCTGGAAAAAAATACCGGCATGCTTCTCAAGTCGAGCCTGATCAACCGCCAGGGGAAGGCGATCGAGCAGGTGTTGTTTACCGATATTGAGATCGGGGCGGTGATCAGCGATCAGGATCTTTTGCCGGACATCACGAGCGATGGTTATGTGGAGGTCGCACTGCCGGACCTGAAAACCAGCACACCGCCCGATTCGGCCCCGCGATGGCGCGTCACCGAGCTGCCGGTCGGCTTTCAGCCGCTGGCACAGCGCAGGGCGGGGCCGCTCAGCCATCTGACCTTCAGCGACGGTCTGGCCGTGGTGTCCTTGTATGTTGAGCCCGCCGGTGCCGGTCAGACTGCGCCCCGAGGCTACTCGCGCGTCGGCGCCATGAATATTCTCTCGCAGATGCGGGGCGGCTTTGCGGTGACGGCGGTCGGCGAGGTGCCTCCCCCGACCCTGGAGATGATGGTGAGCTCCGTAGCCCAGCAGCCGGGTTTCGGGCCGGCGCGGGCCAACGTTCCCTGAGCCGCAACAGCGGCGTAAACCCGCCGGACTTTCATCACGCCGCGCTCAGACGTTTGCCGGTAAGCTCGCTCGGCGCGTAAAATAGGGGATTCGGCCTTCGGTCCTGGATCGGAGGCTTTTGTTTTTCTTGAGGACGCGTTTGGCTGTTCTTCCTGGGTTGCCTGCCCCCTTTGCTGTCCTGACGGCAACCGGCAGGCCGGCACAACGAGGTTGTTGACTTGACCGCGCAAGCGAACATTCGAAACTTTTCCATCATTGCTCATGTCGACCACGGCAAGTCGACGCTGGCCGACCGATTTATCCAGGTCTGCGGCGGGCTGTCGGAGCGCGAGATGGCTGAGCAGGTGCTCGACTCGATGGATCTTGAGCGGGAGCGTGGCATTACGATCAAGGCGCAGTCGGTGTCGCTGAATTTCACCGCTGCTGACGGTGAGAGCTATCTACTGAACTTCATCGACACCCCCGGCCACGTCGACTTCTCCTATGAGGTATCGCGATCGCTTGCGGCCTGTGAAGGCGCGTTGCTGGTGGTGGATGCCGCGCACGGCGTTGAGGCGCAGAGCGTGGCGAACTGCTACACGGCAGTGGAGCAGGGGCTGGAGGTGCTGCCGATTCTGAACAAGATCGACCTGCCCTCAGCGGAGCCCGAACGAGTTGCGCAGGAAATCGAGGACGTCATCGGCATCGATGCCACCGATGCGCTGCAGGTCAGCGCCAAGACGGGGAAGGGCGTCGCCGAGGTGCTGGAGATGCTGGTCCAGCAGGTGCCCCCGCCGGCCGGCGAACCCGACGGTGAACTCCGGGCACTGATTATCGACTCATGGTTCGACAACTATCTCGGCGTGGTCTCGCTGGTCCGCGTTAAAGACGGGGTGCTGCGCAAGGGTGACAAGATCCGCATGATGTCCACAGGCCAGTCCTACCAGGCAGAAGGTCTGGGCATCTTCACGCCCAAGCGCGAGGTGCGCGACTTCCTCAGGGCCGGCGAAGTGGGTTTTGTGAGCGCTTCGGTCAAAGATGTCCATGGTGCGCCGGTGGGCGACACCATCACGCATGAGCGGGCCCCGGCTGCGGAACCGCTGCCCGGCTTCCAGCGGGTTCAGCCACGGGTGTTTGCGGGCCTGTTCCCGACCAGCTCGGATGACTATGCCGGACTGCGCGAAGCGCTGGACAAGCTGCAGATCAACGATACGGCGCTCATGTTTGAGCCGGAAACCAGCGAGGCGCTGGGTTTTGGATTCCGCTGCGGCTTCCTGGGTATGCTGCACATGGAGATCGTTCAGGAGCGTCTCGAACGGGAGTACAACCTCGACCTCGTCACGACGGCGCCCACCGTGATCTACGAAATCGTGGGCACCGATGGCGACGTCACAAAGCTCGACAATCCGGCTCAGCTACCGCCACAAAACAAGATCGAGGAGATTCGCGAGCCGATCATCCTGGGCAATATTCTGGTCCCGCCTGACTATGTCGGAGGCGTGATTGGCCTGTGCGAAGAAAAGCGCGGCGTTCAGCGTCAGATCCAGTACATGGGGACGCAGGTTTCGATCAGCTATGAGCTGCCGTTGAGTGAGGTGGTGCTGGACTTTTTTGACCGTCTGAAGTCGGTCAGCCGCGGCTATGCCTCGTTTGACTATGACTTCCTGCGCTTTGACGCGGGACCTTTTGTGCGGGTCGACATTCTGATCAACGGGGAGCGGGTGGACGCGCTGTCGGTGATTGTCCACCAGAGCGAGTCTCAGCGGCGGGGGCGCCAGCTTGCTGAGGCGATGAAAGCGCTGATACCACGACAGATGTTTGAGGTCGCAATTCAGGCGGCCATCGGGGCCCACGTCGTCGCCCGCACAAACGTGAAAGCGCTACGCAAAAACGTCACCGCGAAGTGTTATGGTGGCGACGTTTCGCGCAAGCGAAAGCTCCTGGAAAAACAAAAAGCCGGCAAGAAACGGATGAAGCAGGTCGGCCGGGTGGAGATTCCCCAGGAAGCTTTTCTGGCGGTCTTGCGGGCCGAAGACCGTTCCTGACGCCGCATCGCCAGTCTGCCGGGGCTGCCCGCAATAACAAGATATGACGGGGTTTGACTATGCATTTTGATTTCGCCGCAATTCTGGTGATCCTCACGGGCGTGACGGGCGCAATCTGGGCGCTGGACTCGCTGCTGCTGGCGCCGAAACGCCGCGCTGCGCTGGCGGGCGGTGGGACTGACGAAACCGCCGGCGAGGCCAAAGAGCCGGTGGTGGTCGAGTATGCGCGGTCCTTCTTTCCGGTCATCCTGATCGTGCTCGTGATCCGGTCTTTTCTCGCAGAGCCGTTCCGGATTCCCTCCGATTCCATGATGCCAACGCTGCTCGACGGCGACCTGATCCTGGTCAACAAGTTTTCCTACGGGATTCGGTTGCCGGTCATCGATACCAAGGTCATCGAGCTGGGTTCGCCCGAGCGCGGTGACGTGGTGGTGTTCCGCTATCCTGAAAACCCCGCCCAGGACTACATCAAGCGCATCGTCGGCGTTCCCGGCGACGTGGTGGAATACCGCAACAAACGCCTTTACCTGAACGGCACTTTGGTCGATACCCAAATAACCGGGACCTATGTGCCCGAGAAAGGGACCTCGCGCATCCGCCAACAAAACGCGCTGGAAAAGCTGCCGGGCCGCGAGCACAACATTTTGCTGACGCCCGCCGCGCTGAATCCGCCTTTTGGCAGCAACCGATGGGAAGTCGGCGAAGACGAGTATTTTGTGCTGGGTGACAACCGCGACAACAGTCGTGACAGCCGCTACTGGGGCTTTGTGCCGGACCGAAATCTGGTGGGCAAGGCCTTTTTTATCTGGATGCACTTAAGTCCCAGCGGCTTTGATCGCATAGGAACAGTGATCAAATAATGCTAAGGTTTTCCCTTAGATATTAGCCCCTTTGGAGGCATTTCTATGAAATCAATTGATCTTGCTTCACCCAAGCGCCAGCGGGGCATTACGCTGATCGGGCTGATCATCGTGCTGACCGTCCTGGGTTTTTTCGCCTTTATCGGAATCAAGCTGTTCCCGGTCTATCAGGAATACTTTTCGGTGGTCCAGGCGATGAAGAGCGTGGCGTCACAGCCAGGCGTCAGCCGCCAGGAGCCGAGGCAGGTCCAGGAAATGCTGATCAAGCGCATGTATGTGAGCTACGTCGAGTCAGTCAACAAGAGCCACATTCGGGTCACCCGAGGCGGTCTCCCGACACTGAACGTGAGGTACGAAGTCCGCCGGCCGCTGATCGGCAACCTCGATTTTGTCGCCAAATTTGACGAGACGGTTGACCTCAAAGGCTAGTGAAAACGGACCGGCTGCGGCGGGTGGCGGCGGTCTTAAGCTAGGTTTCACCTTTTCGGATCCCGCCCTGCTGACGCAGGCGCTGACCCATCGTAGTGCCAGCCGAACGAACAACGAGCGGCTCGAGTTTCTCGGCGATTCGGTGCTGAGCACCATCATCTCCGAAGCACTCTTCGAGCGGTTTCCCAACGCATCCGAAGGCGACCTGAGCCGCGCGCGGGCGCGGCTGGTCCGCGGCGTGACGCTGGCGCGTTTGGCGGGTGAACTCGGCTTTATGGGTGCCGTGCTGCTCGGCCCGGGTGAACGAAAGAGCGGTGGCCAGCGCCGCCAGTCGATCCTGGCTGACGCGCTGGAGGCCGTCATCGGTGCGATCTATCTGGAAGCGGGCTACGTGACCTGTCGCCAGGTGGTCCTGAGCTGGTTTGAGAACCGTCTTGCTACGCTGCCGGCACCGGAGGCGCTCAAAGACGCAAAGACGCGGCTGCAGGAGCACCTGCAGCAGCGGGGCAGACCGCTTCCGGAGTATCAGCTGCTCGGGTCGGAGGGCGCCGATCACGCGAAGGTGTTTCAGGTGCGCTGTGTGCTCGATGGAGACCCGCAAGTCTTCGAGGCCAGTGGCAGCAGTCGCCGGAAGGCGGAACAGACGGCCGCCGCAATGGCGCTAAGCTATCTGGAGGCAGGTGAGGGTGACTGATACAGACCAAAACCCAACTCATCGCTGCGGCTACGTGGCGCTGATCGGCCGACCCAACGTGGGTAAGTCGACGCTGCTCAACGCATTGCTGGGCCAGAAGCTGAGCATCACCGCTCACAAACCTCAAACAACGCGTCATCAGATCCTGGGCGTTAGCCATCACGAAGATGGCCAGCTCGTGTTTGTGGATACCCCGGGGCTTCACGCCGCACCCGCCGGCGCGTCGGCCATGAACCGTTACCTCAATCGGGTCGCCGAAGCGGTCTCTCAGGGCGTAGATGTGGTTGCGTGGCTGCTGGACGCGCGTGGCGTGACCGACGCGGATTTGAAAATCGGTGAAGGGCTACGGCAGCGGCAGGGCAAGCTTTTCTGCGTGCTGAACAAAACCGATCTGGTCACCGACAAAGCCAAGCTGCTGCCGCTGTCCGCCGAGCTTGCCGAGCGGTTTGATCCTGATGAGCTGCTCATGATTTCAGCACAGAAAGGCAAAGGCCTGGAGGAGCTGCGTGCGCGCTTGCTGGCAGCCGTCCCGGAAGGTCCGCCGGTATTTGGTGAGGACGAGCTAACCGACCGGAGTGAACGGTTCATCGCGACCGAATTTATCCGGGAGCAGGTGACTCGAAGGCTGCACCAAGAGCTGCCCTATGCGTCGACGGTGGAAGTTGAAGCCTTTCAGCGAGAGGGTCCGGTGCTGCATATCGCCGCCGTGATCTGGGTCGAGCGGGAGGGCCAAAAAGGCATTGTGATCGGGCAGCGTGGGGCGACGCTCAAGGGTATCGGTACCGCGGCGCGGGCGACGCTTGAAGCGTTCTTTGCCTGCCGGGTGAACCTGAAGCTGTGGGTCAAGGTGAAAAAGGGCTGGTCCGACGACGAACGCTCGCTGCAGCAGCTGGGCTACGTGGATTGAATCGGCTTCTGACCCCAGCATTTGTTCTGCACCGCCGCAATTTTGAGGAAGCGTCGCTGCTGGTCGAGCTGCTGACTCGGGATCGGGGTCGTGTCGGCGCGGTTGCGCGCGGCGCGCGCAAATCCCGGCGCCATCGCGGTGGGCTATTGCAGCCCTACGTACCGCTTCAGGTGAGCCTGTCGGGTCGAGGGCAGCTGGCGACGCTCGGCCAGCTTGAGGCGGAGGGCCCGCCGATTCTGACGGTCGGCAGCCGACCTGCGCTAATTGCGCTCTATCTGAATGAACTGCTGCTGCGACTCACCGCGCGCGACGACCCCAACGAAACGCTGTTTCGGTGTTACCTCAAGACGCTCGTCGGGCTTGCCACCGGGGCTGCAGCGCCGGTCCTGCGACGTTTCGAGCTGGCGCTGCTGGCGAGTCAGGGCTACGCGGTGGCGTTGACGCACGATGCGGTGACGGGCGAGCCGGTCCAGGCGACACAACACTACCGTTATGAGGTTGAGGAAGGACCCGTGGAAACGGTTCAAATCTCAGCAGAGACCGTGCGCGGCGAAACGCTGCTTTGCCTAGCACGAGGCGAGGATGGAGACGCAGCGGTTCAGCGCGAGGCGCGGCAGCTGCTGGGTGAGGTGCTTCGACACTACCTCGGCCCCAAGCCGCTGCGCTCGCGGCAGCTATACCAACAGATGATTCAACCGGAGATTCAGTCATGAGACCGATTAGTCTTGGGGTCAATATCGATCACGTTGCGACGCTGCGGCAGGCTCGGGGCACGGACTACCCGGACCCGGTGTTTGCTGCCGCACTGGCGGAACAAGCCGGCGCTGACCTCATCACCATCCACCTTCGCGAGGATCGCCGGCACATCCAGGATCGGGATTTGGAGCTGCTGATGCGCACGGTCACGACCCGCGTCAACCTCGAGTGTGCGGTGACTGATGAAATGCTGTCGATCGCCTGCGAAGCCCAGCCTGAGGACGTCTGCCTGGTGCCAGAACGACGCGAAGAGGTTACGACCGAGGGTGGCTTGGACGCTGCCGGCATCGGTCAGCCAGTCGCTGATGCCTGCCAGCGGCTGCGGGACGCCGGCATTCGCGTTTCGCTTTTTATCGACCCGGAAGAGAGCCAGCTTCGGGCGGCCGCGTCGATGGGCGCGCCCGTGGTTGAGCTTCACACCGGCGCCTACGCCGAAGCCAGCGGCGCGGCTCGGGAGCAGGAGCTCACCCGGATCGCAGTGGCGTCGGAGCTCGGCCGGTCGCTTGGGCTGGTGGTCAACGCCGGCCATGGTCTGCACTACCACAACGTCACCCCCATTGCGGCGCTGGAGCCGATTGAGGAGCTCAATATCGGCCACGCGATCGTGGCGCGGGCCGTTTTTGTCGGCCTCCCTGAGGCCATCCGGGAAATGAAGCGACTGATGAACGAAGCGAGGCGCTGACCGCCTCCTCAGGTGCCCTGACTAAAGCTGACGGACGTTGTCAGCGGCCTTGGCCAGCTCATCGAGCGCCGGGGTGATCTCGCCTGGTTGGCCTCGGGTGAGCGCCAGCTCGAGCTTGGCGGCCGTTTCCTTGAGCTCCAGACAGCCGGTGTACCCGGCCGAGCCGCGTAGCTTGTGCACGGGGGCGCGCGCTGCGGCAAAGTCGTTCGACGCGACGGCCTCGCGGATCTCCGGCAGGAAACGCGTTAGCTCCTGCTGCAGCATACCCATCAACCGATCGAGCAACTCGACGTTGCCACCCGCCGCGGCCAGCGCCGCTTCGCGATCCATTACCGGCGTCGCGCTGCTTTCCTCCATCGTAGGCTCCGGCGCCACGTCGCTGGCCAGGAGCTGGCGCACGGTGTCGCGGCTAATCGGTTTCGCCAGGCAGTTGTCGAAACCCTGCTGCTGGAGATTGGTGGTCGTGGACAGCTGCAGGTCTGCGGTCAAGCCAATGATTTTTGCGCCGTGCGTCCGCCCGGCGCGGCTCTCCGCCTGCCGGATGGCTTTGGTGGCCTCGATGCCGTCCATTTCGGGCATGCGGATATCCATCAGCACCAGATCGAACGGTTGCTGCAGAAAATGGTCGAGCGCTTGGCGACCGTTCATCGCCTCTTCGATCTGGATGCCGGGGTCGCCGAGGGCAGCCTTGAGAAAGTCTCGGTTGATGTCGTTGTCGTCTGCTATCAATATCCGCATGGTTTACCTACCCGGTTTCGCGATGCGATTGCCAGTATAGTCCGATCCATTCATGGTCCGATGCGCCCGCCACTCCGCTTTGTCTGTCGCTGAGCGTCTTCCCTTCCTCCGCCTGGCCGCAGCACTCGTCGTGCTGCTGTCTCAGAGCGGCATGGCCTTGGGTCAGCTGACCCTTTCCGGCTCCGTCGCCGAGCTGGCTGGTGCGGACTGGCGGGCGCGACAGATTGATTGGGAGCTGATTCCTAATGGTGAATCCTCCGTGAATATTGGCACGCTGGGCATCAGCAACATGCCCGCGTCCTTGTCAGAAATTTCCCTACGTTGTGCCAAGCTGGCGCTGGCGAGGGATGTTGGCGGCTGCGTCGCGGGCGAGCTGACTTTCCGGCTAGACGAACGGCCAGTGCAGGGGCGGTGGGATGCCAGCTTCGGGACTGGCGGCAATGCATCAGCATCGGTGTCGGCCGACGGATCCGCCAGCGGACCTCCGCGCGAAGCGGTCAGCGCCTTGCAGGCGTCGCTGACGTTGCCTTTGGCGGGCGGCGAGGTGTCCGTCGAGTTTGAGACTGGGACGCAGCCGACTCTGATGGCACGCGCGAACGGGCTGCGGCTCGATGAACTGCTGTCGCAGCTCCCGGTGGCGCTGCCGGCCGGGCTCACGGCGCTTAACGGTGACGTCGCGTTCGACCTGACGGCAACGCTGGGTTCCAAGCTTCGCGTCAACGGCAGCTGGACGGTCGGGGACCTGGGCTTCGATTCGCTTGACGGAAGCCGCGCCGGTGCTGGCCTTAAGTTGCGCGGGGAACTCACATTCGAGTCGGGCGAGGATAAAGGGATGACCTTCGAGGCTTCGGCCGTCATTGAAGGCGGTGAGCTTCTGGTGGATCCGGCCTACGTCAGCTTCAGCGAGCTGCCGGACGTTGAGCTCACCGTCGCCGGTCGTCGAAATTCCGCGGGGACCACATCGATCGACCGTTGGCAGATCAGCGATGGCGACAGCGTCACCGTCAGCGGCGAGGCCCGGCTGGCCGGGGAGGGGACTGTGGAGCTGCTGACGGCGCAGGTCGATCGGTTTCGACTGGCCGAGGCGTATCCGCGGTTTTTGTCCGCGGCCGGCGAAAGTTTTGGTCTGGAAGAAGTGGCGGCCAGCGGCGAGATTCTGGGTGGTTTGCGCGTCGAGAACGGAGCCTTGAGCCACGTGTCGTTGATCTTTGAGACCGTTGACTTCATCAGCAATCAGGAACACTTTGGCGCCAGCCGCCTCAGGGGCTTTGTTGACTATTCGTTGGCCGGCGACTCCGCTGACTCCAACCTCTCCTGGGACTCGCTGCGCTACTACACGCTGCTGATCGGCGCTGCGGACAGCCGCTTTTTTGCCGGCGGCCGACAGGTGCTCCTGCTAGATCCGCTGTTCCTTCCGGTCCTCGATGGCGGCCTTCAGGTGGACGAGCTAGCGCTCAACGACTTGGGGACCGACCAGGTGGCCATGGATTTCCGTGGCGAACTCAAGCCTGTAGCGCTGGATCAGATCACCCGCGCGCTCGACTGGCCGGTGCTAAACGGCACGCTGGGTGGCACCATTCCGCAGGTCCGGCTGCGCAACCAGGTGGTCGAGGTTGGGGGTAACGTCGTGGTCGATGTCTTTGGCGGCACGGTGACGATGGAGCAGCTCCGGCTGGAGCGCCTGTTTGGCGTGCTCCCGACGCTCTCCGCAAACGTTCAGATCCAGGACATCGACCTCGAGCAGATGACCGGCGCTTTTTCGTTCGGCAAGATCGAGGGTGTGCTGCGAGGCTCGGTGGACGGCCTCCGGCTCCTGAACTGGCGCCCGGTGGCGTTCGATCTGGATCTGCATACCGATCCAGACGCCGGCGTTCGGCGGCGGATCAGCCAGCGTGCCGTCGACAACCTCTCGAGTATCGGCGGCGGCGCCGCAGCGCTGGGCTCAACGGTCCTCAAAATATTCGATGATTTTGGCTACCAGCAGCTGGGCTTGACCTGCGTCCTGCGCAACAATACCTGTGACATGGGCGGGGTCGGAGATGCCGGCAACGGCTATTTCCTGGTGCGTGGCTCGGGTATCCCGCGGATCGACATCAAAGGGTTTTCGCGCCGGGTCGACTGGCCGCAGTTGGTGCGACGGCTTCAAGCGGCAACAGAAAGCGGGCCCGCAAGCGTAGAATAGGCCTCCAGCGATTCAGCAGACAGTCAGTTGGTAGATCGTATGCTGGCTGATGATTTGAGTTTTAGACAGGAAAAGACATTGAAAACAGTAAGCTATTGCATGATGACGGCGCTGCTCATGGCCCTGGCTGCCTGCGTGACTATCAACGTCTACTTTCCCGAGGCTGCGGCCCAGGAAGCGGCTGACCGGTTTATCGACGAGGTCATCGGCCCTGATGAGGCGCCCGATGCGGAGGGTGAAGCAGATGCGTTTGTGCCGGTCCCGAAAAGCGCAACGTCCGCCCTCCCGGCGGCGGCCCTGGCGATCCTGGACTGGGTGATTCCCCCGGCCCATGCGCAGGTCAACATCGATATCAACACACCGGAAATCCGTGCCATTCAGTCGCGGATGAACGCACGCTTCAGCAAAGACCTTTCGAAACACTTCGCCAGCGGCGCCATCGGGTTGACCAACGACGCGCGGGTTGCGGTTCGTGACCTGTCCAGCGTGTCTCTGCGCGATCGCAGCGCGCTCAACGCCGCCGTGGCGGCGGACAATCGCGACCGCGACGCCGTTTATCGCGAGATTGCCATTGCCAACGGCCAGCCCGGCTGGGAGGCACAGATTCGCGAAACCTTCGCCCAGCAATGGGTCAGCAACGCGCGGAGCGGCTGGTACTACCAGGACAGCGCGGGCAACTGGCGGCAAAAATAGCCGGTGGGAAGACGTCGCCATCGGCTGCCGGCTGAGCCCCTCAACGCAACGATCGAAGACCTGAGTCACGACGGCCGGGGCGTCGCCCGGGTCGACGGTAAAGCGGTCTTTATTCACGGCGCGCTGCCGGGTGAATCGGTGCGCTTCCGGCTCACCGGGCGCCGGAAAGCCTTCGACATGGGGCAGGTGGTGGAGGTGCTGGAACCCTCGGCCAGCCGCACTGAGCCCCGCTGCCCAAATTTTGAACGCTGCGGCGGCTGCGCGCTCCAGCACCTGGCGCCGGAGGCTCAGCTGAAGGCCAAGCAGCGGGTGCTGGAAGAAAACCTGCGCCGCATCGGCGGGGTCACTCCGCAGCGCTGGCTGGCGCCGCTCGCCGGCGGTTCCTGGGGCTACCGCCGCAAAGCGCGGCTCAGCGTCCGCAACGTGCCGGGCAAAGGCCGGGTACTGGTGGGTTTCCGCGAGCGCATGGGGCGCTACGTCTGCGATATGACCGAATGCCACACGCTGATACCCGAAGTGGGTATGCGCCTGGCGGAGATCAGCGACTGCATCGGCGGCCTCTCCATTCCGGACGAGATTCCTCAGCTTGAGGTGGCGGCCGGCGACGACCAGCTGGTGCTGGTAGTCCGCCACCTGAAGGAACTCACTGCTGATGATCGCGAGCGGCTGGCCGCGCTGGGCGAATCACTGGACGCTCATATCTGGCTGCAGTCGGGCGGGCCGGATACGGTTCAGCCTCTGGTGGCCGGCGAACCGCCGGCCTCTCTCACGTTCTCGCTGGATCAGACCAACGCGCACGGAGATGCGCTGCGATTCGACTTCAGCCCCCTCAATTTTGTTCAAGTGAACGCGGAGATGAACCGCCAGATGGTGAGCCACACGCTCGATGCTCTGGCGCTGAGCTCGGAGCATCGGGTACTGGACCTGTTTTGTGGTCTGGGTAACTTTACGCTGCCGATCGCGGCCGCGTGCCGCAGCGCGGTCGGCGTGGAAGGGGAAGAGTCTCTAGTGGCGCTGGCCCGCCACAACGCGCGCTTGAACCGGATCGAGAACGCGGAGTTTTTTGCGGCCGATCTCCGGGAAGATCATGCAGCAACCGCCTGGGGCCAGGGGTCCTACGATCGGGTGCTGCTGGACCCGCCACGCAGCGGGGCGGCTGAACTTCTTCCTCTGCTCGATGCCCTCGCGGCGCCCCGCCTGGTCTACGTATCCTGCCATCCCGGCAGCCTGGCTCGCGACGCGGGCGAGCTGGTTGGACGAGGTTATGAGCTCGTCAGCGCCGGCATCATGGACATGTTTCCGCACACCGGGCATGTCGAGTCCATCGCGGTTTTTACGCGATCATGAGTTATCTGATCATTGGGCTTGTGGGGCTGACGCTGACCGATCAGGAGCGACAGTGGCTGAGTCATCCCTGCGTTGGCGGCGCCATCTTTTTTAAACGGAATTGGCAGAGCCCGGAGCAGGTGACGCAGCTCGCTCAGGCCGTCCGGGACTGCTGTCCGGACGCCCTGCTGATGATCGATCAAGAAGGCGGGCGCGTTCAGCGGTTTGGGACTCCGCTCGCCACGCTGCCGCCGCTCGCATCACTCGGTCAGGTGTTCGACCAAAACCCGTCGCAGGCCGCCGCGCTGGCCCGCGCGCATGGAGAGCTGATGGCCTCCGAGATTCTCAGTTTGGGCGTCGACCTCAGTTTGGCGCCCGTGCTCGATCTGAACGCTGGCAGCGAGGTGATTGGCGACCGCGCCTTTCACGCGGAGACCTTTGCTGTCGAAACGCTGGCAAAAGCCTATCGATCCGGGATGCGCGAGGCCGGCATGGCCGCCTGCGGCAAGCACTTTCCCGGGCACGGGACGGTGGTGCCCGATACGCATGTCGCTGACGCCACCGATCCGCGCAGCCTCGACGAGCTTCTGGCGACGGACCTGCGGCCTTTTGCCGCTGCTATTGCCGACGGCATCGAGGGTCTGATGCTCGCCCACGTCGTCTATCCGGAGGTCTGTGCCAGGCCTGCCGGGTTTTCCCGCGCCTGGATTCAGGATGTGCTGCGCGCACGCCTGGCCTTCGACGGCGTGGTGATCAGTGATGATCTGGGCATGCGAGCCGCGCATCAGGCGGGAGGGTTTGGTCAGCGCATTGAAGCCTCGCTGGAGGCCGGCTGCGACCTGCTGCTGGTTTGCCGACCGGACGACGTTCAGCAAGTGATGGCGACCGACCTACCGGACTGGCCAACCAACCACCATCGCCTGGAGCGACTGCGTGGTCGGACGAATCGACCCGCATGGGCGTCGCTCGCCGCCAGTGCGCGGCACCAAGAACTCAAGGAGCAGCTAGCTTGCCTGACCTGAACCACCTGCTGCCCGAAGGCAGCAAAATCATCCACAGCGCCGAGGCGGTTGCAGCGGCCTATGACACCATGGCGCAGGAGCTCAACGAACGTTACGCCTCGGCGGATTCGCTGCTGGTGCTGACGATCATGAACGGCGCGATGCTGCCGGCGGCCGAGCTGATCTCGCGGCTGACCATGGACGTACGGATGGACTACCTCCACGCCACGCGTTACCACGATGAGCAGGGCGGCGATCGGCTCCGGTGGCTGGCAACCCCGCGGACGCAGCTCGCCGGTGAGCGAGTTCTGATTGTGGACGACATCCTCGACGAAGGCTTTACGCTGGATGGCGTGATTCGGCATTGCCGGGAAGCAGGCGCGCAGGATGTCAGTACCGCCGTGCTGGTCCAAAAGCTGCACGACCGGTGCCTGCCGGGGGTCGAGGCGGACGTCTGCGGCCTGACGGTTCCGGATGTTTACGTGTTTGGCTGCGGTATGGACTATCGAGGGCGGCTGCGTCACCTTGACGCGATTTACGGGCTCAACGCATGACGGTTGCGGTGATCGGCGGAACCGGTGTCTATCGCTGGCCTGGCCTTACCGACAGCCGCGAGCTGGAGCTGGATACCCCTTTTGGGAATCCATCAGCGCCGCTGATCAGCGGTCGCTGGCACGGGCAGGAGGTGGCCTTCTTGGCACGCCACGGTCAGGACCACGAATACCTTCCGCATCAGGTTAACTATCGCGCCAATATCCACGCGTGTTCGCAGCTCATGCCTCGTGCGGTGGTTGCCATCAACTCTGTCGGTTCCATGGCTCGCGACCTGCCGCCCGGATCACTCGGGTTGCCCGATCAGATCATTGACTACACGTGGGGGCGGGACCATACCTACGCGGGTGAGCTGGAGCTCAGCACTCTTTACGCTGAGATGACCGAACCGTATGACGCAGAGGTCCGTGCGAGCCTACGCGCCGCCGACGAGACCGGCCTGCTGGCGCGCGCAGACGACTGCGTTTATGCCGCCGTCCAGGGGCCTCGACTGGAAACGGCCGCCGAGGTTCGGCGACTCGAACGCGATGGTTGTCACGTTGTGGGCATGACCGGAATGCCTGAAGCCGCCCTGGCAGCGGAACTGGAGCTGCCGTTTGTTTGCATCACCGTCACGGCCAACTGGGCCGCCGGCTTTGCTGGAGACGCGCCGATCTCGCTGCCCGAAATCATGGCGAACATCGAGGCCGCCCAGGACCGGCTGCGGCAGCTTCTCGCTGGCTGGCTAAAAACGTGAGCGCCGTCCCTGGCGCCCACGAGTGGTCCGGCACTGTGCCGGCGTTGCCGGTCGCCATCCGGACCTGCTGCGAACAGCCGGTGGCCATCCTTGGCCAGGCGGGCTGCGCGACCTGAGGGGCGAGCTGGGTCAGCCAGACTTGCGGCCGTCGGCCAGTTTCTGGCGAGCACTCGCCACGCCAATCTGAATGTAGTCGCGGTTGCGCTCAACGGTCGCCAGCCCAATGCCTTTCACCTTGACCAGCTCGTCGCGATGTTTAAAGGCGCCGTTGAGTTTTCGATAGGCGACAATCGCCTCGGCTTTGCTCAAACCCACGCCGTCGAGCGACCGCGCGATTTCCTCGGCGCTGGCGCGATTGACGTCCACCGGTTCACCGGCATGGACACTGCCGCTCAGCAGCAGCGCAAGAATCCAAATCCATCTGTTCATCCTATTTCCTCTGTTGGGGTTGCGGGAGCGCCGCCGGCGGCAGCGCTGGACTTACGTTAAGCAACCGACGCCTGGCACCATAGAGTCGGTTGGCCGGGTATTCGTAAGAATGCGTCACGGCGCCGTGCCGGTGACCCGGCGGCAGCCTCGTCAGTCGGCTGAGCGGAGGCTGCTTATCACGGGGTCCGCTAGACGTTATAATCCCGCGCCCTCTAGCTTTGGACCCACGCGTGGACTTTCAGTCTTACAGCAGTTTTTGGAACACCCAGGCCAGCACCGATTCTGGCGCATTGGCGGCGGTTGACGGCAGCGCCAGCGAGGCGATCGTGCGGCTGACGGGTCGGTGGACCGCGGCCCAGGTGCGGGCGGCACTCGACCTCAGTGGAGACCATCGCGTGCTGGAGCTGGGCTGTGGCGTGGGTCGAATCGGCCGCGAGCTGGCTGCTGACGTGCGTGGTTGGCACGGCGTCGACATCTCCTCGATGATGCTGTCGGTGGCCAGGCAGCGGCTGGAAGGTGTGGAGGGGGTGAGCCTGTCACAGCTCCACCGGACCAGTCTCGACATGCTTGAGGACGCGAGCTTCGAGCGCGCCTATACCGTTGCCGTGCTGTGCCACATGGATAAGGAAGACCTGTTTCTATATCTCAACGAGCTGCGGCGGGTGATGACCAGCGGCGCGCTGGCCTATCTGGAGACCTGGAACCTCGATCATCCGATGGGCTGGAAACGCTGGCGCTTCGAGGTGGACGAGTGGTCGCGTTCCGACCAGACCGCGCGAAAGAACGTCGCCCGAAACCAGTTTTGCACGCCCGATGAGTTCCAGCTCTACGCCCGTCACGCGGGCCTGCAAGAACTTGCCTGCTACAGCTCCAGCCCCTGGATTCAGCTGATCGTCGGGAAAGACTTGAGCGAGCAGCAAATCACGGAGCAGCGGTCCCGGCTGGCCGCGGTGGAGCGCCAGGTGCGGTACTCGCAGCAATGGGGCGAGCTTTTTGGCGGCCTCTTGGACGTGATTTACGGCGTGCATCCGCCGGAGCGGTTTCTCGCTGAGCTCAACGCGCTGACGCAGGATCCGGAAGTTGAGCTGTACCGGGATTACCTGCTGGCGCTATGGCAGCAGCACGCCGAGCACTGGGGACCGGTCAAAGACGCACAAACCCGCTAGCGGCATCGTCCGTGGCGAGTCCTGCCGCTGAGTCATCATCGGGCAGATCAAACTCTCGAATCGCGGTGTCGAACAGTCGCAGCGCTTCTGGGTCCATGGCGTGTCCGGTCACCTGGTAGCGCCCCGGCAGCAGCTGACTCACATCCAGCGCGAGCGTAAAACCAAAGCGTCGTCGACCCAGGCGGCGCGGCGTGACCCCGTGCATTTCTGAGGTGAGTCCATAGATGGCGGTGTTGTGGCGATCCTTAAGGCCCAGCGCCACCACCGGCGCCCGATCATCCGGGGAATGCAGCTCCGCTTCGATGATCAGCGACTCGGGGTTGGTTAAGACGCCGTCATCGGTATTGATCTCCAGCCGCGTCAGGCGATAGTGGGAGCCAGCGTAGTCCGCGTCCGGTTCGAGGACGCCCTTCCGCTCGTGATAGCGCAGATAGGCGTCGACCACCTCATCGGTGTGGCCGTGCTGTTCAATCTTCCCGCCTTTGAGCCAATACGTTCGCCGGCATAGTCGGCGGATCTGGTCCATGCTGTGCGAGACCAGCAGGAGCGTACCGCCGCCGGCCACGTAACCGTCCACCCAGCGGTTACATTTGCGCTGGAACGACTCATCGCCCACCGCCAGCACCTCGTCGGTAATCAGCAGGTCGGGCTCCAGCGTGGTGGCCAGCGCGAAGCCGAGGCGCATCGCCATACCGGAGGAATAGTGTTTCAGCGGCCGGTCCAGATGCCCACCGAGATCCGCAAAAGCGATGATGTCATCGAGGCGCCGCCGCAGCTGATTGGCTGAGACGCCCATCAGCGCGGCGCCGAGAGCGAGGTTCTCCCGGCCGGTAAATTCCTGATTGAAGCCGGCGCCCAGCTCCAGCAAAGCCGCGACGCGGCCGTTGACGCTGACCTGGCCGCTGCTTTGACGCAGCACGCCGGCCAAAATCTTGAGCAGTGTCGACTTGCCGGCGCCGTTGTCGCCGATCAGCCCGACCGACTCCCCGCGCGCCACGTGCAATGAAATCTCATGCAGGGCAGGGGTGCCGTCCGCGTTGCCGGGCCGGCCGAGCAGCGCGCTTAGCCAGCCGTCCAGACGCTGCGCACCGCCGCCGGTGCGGGTGTAGGTCTTATGGACCTTCACCATGCGAACCAGGGGTTCAGCCATCTATCAGTTCCGTGTTTGGGGTAGCGCCGGTTGGCCTAGTCGTCTTCCTTCGGCGCAAAGGCGTCGCAGAGACGTTTCTGGATCTGCCCTGGCACCGGCTCATAGTGACTGAGCTCCATGCTGTAGCGCCCGCGCCCCCCCGTCAACGATTTCAGCTCCGTTTGGAAGTCGCTGAGCTCCGACAGCGGCGCTTGGGCGCTGACCACCACCTGACCCGAGCCGGCGGCGTCTGTGCCGCTGATTCGCGCCCGCTTACCGGCGAGCGCGCCGGCGATGTCTCCCATGTAGCTGTCGGGTGCGCTGACCGACAGCTCGACCACGGGTTCGAGCACCTGCGGCGAAGCCTGCTCGATAGCGTCGATAAACGCTTTGCGTGCCGCGATCACAAAAGCGATCTCCTTGGAGTCCACCGCGTGGAATCGGCCGTCGTAAACGGTCGCCTTGAGGTCCTGCAGGGGATAGCCCGCGATCGCGCCTTCGTCCAGGATCTGACGCACCCCTTTTTCCACCGCCGGAATCAGGTTGGTGGGAATCGCGCCGCCCACCACCTTGTTTTCGAAGGTAAAGCCTTCGCCCCGGGGCTGCGGCGCGACGCGCAGAAACACTTCACCGAACTGGCCAGCGCCGCCCGACTGTTTCTTGTGCCGGAAGTGTCCCTCCGCGTCTTTGGTGATCGTTTCGCGGTAGGCAATTTTGGGTGGGCGGGTGGTCACCTCCACATTAAAACGCTGCGCCATTCGTTCGAGCATGATGCGCAGATGGAGATCGCCCAACCCCCGAATCACCGTTTCGTTGAGTTCAGCGGAGTGCTCGACGTGAAAACAGGAGTCTTCCTCACTCAACCGAGCCAGCGCCGTCGACAGCTTTTGCTCCTGGCCGCGTGTCGCCGCCTCGATCGCCAGCCCAAACATCGGCTGCGGGAAATCCAGCGGCTTGAGATGCCAGTGGTCTTCGTCGTGAGAATCGTGCAGGACCGAGTCGTAAACGATGTCCTCCACCTTCGCCACCGCGCAGATGTCGCCGGGGTAAACCTTATCCACCTCGATCTGCTGCTTGCCCTGTACGCGAAACAGGTGCGCGACCTTAAACGCCTTGCGGGCTTCGCCCACGTAGAGCTGTGCGCCTGGCGTCAGCGTCCCCTGGTAAACCCGCAGGATGCTGAGCTTGCCGACAAACGGATCGTTGGTGATCTTGAAGGCGTGGGCCAGGATGTGGTCCGCCGCCTTCAGCGAGGCGCTCACCGCTTCAGCGTCTTCCCCCTCACCGCGCAGAAACGGCGGCGGGTTGCCCTCGAGCGGACTGGGCATGAGGTTTTTCATAAAATCCAGGAGCTCAGGAATGCCGGCACCCGTGGTCGCTGAGGTAAAGCAGATGGGGACGAGGTGTCCTTCGCGCAGGGCCTTTTCGAACGCATCGTGAAGCTGGCGCGGCTCGACGCTCCCCTGGTCGAGATAAACCTCCATCAGATCTTCATCCATTTCGACCACCTGATCGGTGATCTCGGTATGGGCGGCCTCGACGCTGAATATATCGGCCTCTCCCTCGGTGTGAAAAAACACGTCGAGCACCTGGCTGGCGTTCGAGGAAGGAAGGTTCACCGGCAGGCAGATATCGCCGAAGGTGCGGCGGATTTCCCGCACCAGCTCGGTGAGATCGATCCCGTCAGCATCGATCTTATTGATAACAATCATGCGGCAGAGACCACGCTCCTGGGCACGCTGCATCATGCGGCGCGTGTTGAGCTCGATGCCTGACTGTGCGTTGACCACAACTACCGCGCTTTCGGCTGCCGCCAGCGCAGACAGCGTCGGTCCGCGGAAATCGGGATAGCCCGGGGTGTCGAGCAGGTTGATCAGCACCCCCTGGTGGTCGAGATGACCCAGTGCCGTGTCGAGCGAATGCTGGTGTTCCTTTTCCATCGGATCGAAATCGCCGACCGTCGAGCCCCGCTCCACGCTGCCCGCGCTGCTGATCGCGCCGGCTGACGCCAGCAGCGCCTCCATCAACGTGGTTTTTCCAGCCGAACTGTGACCCGTCAAGGCCAGGTTGCGGATGGCGTCGGTCGTGTAATGGGGCATTTTGCTCTCCCGCTTTTTGTTGTCGTGGCGTTGTGCCGATGGCCAGCGCTGTAGCGTAGCGGTTTTTGGGCCGGACCTCCCGGCAGCCGCCTTCTCCGGCGTTGCCGTCCGAACTGGCGGGAAAGCCCTGTGGACTTCTGGAAGAGTGCTTTCCAACCGCCTGCTGGCGCTCGGATAATTCATCTTGCCCGATCAGCCAGGCGCTGGCAAAACCTTGGCTCACTTCCTCGTCCTTTAGCCGAACTTTGAAAGTTCACAGGCGTTTGGTCGGTCTACTGACTGAACGCCGGAGAGCCATGGTTTTCCGCGGTCGGCTCCCGCCCGAACTGGGCCCAGGCCGACGCGCCCCGCGGGGCGCCGTTCAGGAATGATTCAGATTGACCACGCTAAGCTTTCGAGTGCTGGGGGCATGCCGCCAGCACACACTTGCAAAGGAGCACACCGTGAAAAAGTTGATGAGCGCAAACGTTTTGGTAGGTCTGGCCGGCCTGGCGCTGCTGGCGACAACGTCGGCATCCGCCCAGAATCAGCGAACACAGGGTCAGGTCATCAGCTCAACGCCGATTTATGAGTCGGTGCAGGTGCCAACCCAGCGTGAGGTCTGCTGGGACGAGCAGGTGCGATATCGCGGGCGACGCAGCGCCACGCCCGGGCTGCTCGGCGGCATCGTCGGCGGAGCCGTGGGTCGCCAGTTCGGCGGAGGCCGCGGCCGCGACGCGCTCACCGTAGTGGGTGCCATCGTTGGTGCCAGCGTGGCAAACGACGTGCAGCACAACCGTCACCGGGACTATCGCCGGGTGGAAACGCGCTGCCGAACCGCCAACGAGTACTACCGGGAAGAGCGAATCACCGGCTACCGGGTGGAATACGAGTACAACGGGCAGGTCTACACCACGCGCCTCGACAACGATCCAGGGCCGGTGATCGATCTGCAGGTATCAGTCAACCCCGTCAGTCGCTAGCGCAGGCCCGGCTTTGTCCTATCCACATGCAGCGGCACTGCTGACCGCCGCTGCTTAGGGCCGCGTTTCGCGCCAGCGATCGCATCTTCAGCCTCTCATGCCTGACGGGTACCGGAGGTCGCCCTTCCCCTGGGGCGGCCTTTTTTTCTTTCCCGGGGCACTTTCGATTTATGGCTTTTCCGGGGCAGCTTTGCGGGTCAACCCTGCCGGTGCCATCCGGCGCTAGTCAACGGGCGGGTACTCGGGTACGTTGCGCAATGGTTTGACTATTGAGTTGCTGCGCCAATGCCGCGTTGGGTTGTAATGAAATTTGGCGGGACCAGCGTTCGGTCCCGCGACGCCTGGGAAAACATCGAGGCGCAGGTGCGGCGTGAGCAGGCCGAAGGCCGGTCGGTGATGATCGTGGTATCCGCGATCCGTGGCGTAACCGATCTGCTCCAACAGATTGCCGCCGGCGAGCGGGGCGCAGACGCGGTCGAAGAGATCGAAAGCGCCTACCGATCGTTGCTTGACGAGATGGGCGTGTCCGCTTCTCTCGATCCTGCGCTTGAGGAGCTGAGCAAACTCGCAGCCAACCCGGACCGGGGTACCGATCCAGCGGTTCAGGCCAGCATACTTGGCCTCGGTGAATACCTGACCTGCGCCTGCGGCGGCGCCTGGCTGCGACATCGCGGCATCGATACCCGAGACACGGACGCGCGCACGCTGCTCACCACCTCACCGTCTGGGTCGAATCCTTCAGCCGACCATCTGGCAGCCCGCTGTCGCCCAACCCCATCACCGGAGACCGCCGAGCGGTTGGCCGACGAGGGTGACGTACACCTGACTCAAGGGTTTGTCGCCCGGCTCCCTGACGGTCAGCCTGCCGTTCTCGGCCGGGGCGGTTCCGACACCAGCGCGGCCTGCCTGGCCGAGCTGCTCGGCGCTGAGCTGCTGCAGATCTGGACCGACGTGCCCGGGATGTTCTCCAGTGACCCGCGGGCGCTGCCCGGGGCACGGCTGCTGCGTTACGTGTCCTATCGCGAGGCTCAGGAGCTGGCGTCGATGGGCGCCCGGGTGCTGCATCCGATGTCGGTCGAGCCGGTGCGCCGGGCGGAGATTCCGCTGCAGATCTGCTGGACCGCGCGGCCTGAACATCAGGGGACGCTCATCTCACCGCAGGCCCGCGATTTCGGGGCCCAGGTCAAAGGCATCGTGAGCCGCAGCGGCCTGACGCTGATTGTGATGGAAGGGTTTGCGATGTGGCATCAGGTGGGCTTCCTGGCCGAGGCCTTCGGCCTGTTTCGCGCGCACGGATTCTCCGTTGATCTGGTGTCAACCTCGGAGGCAAACGTCACGGTGTCGTTGGACCTCACTACCCACCTGGTCGACGCTGAGGCGCTGAACCGGCTGGTCGAGGAGCTGGGCCAGATCTGCCGGGTTCAGGTGATTGACCAGTGTGCATCGGTCAGTCTGGTGGGGATGGGTATCCGCACCATCTTGCACAAGCTCGGGCCTGCGCTGGAGGTGTTTGAGCATCGCCGGATCTATCTGGTGAGCCAGGCCGCTAACGACCTCAATCTAACGTTTGTCGTCGACGAGGCGCACGCTGAGAAGCTGGTGATGCAGCTGCACCAGCAGCTCATCCCCGGCGGGGTTGGCGGCGACACCGTCTTTGGCGAAAGCTGGGAACAGCTGCACCGCGGAGAGACCAGCAACGGCGGCCCGGCGCCCTGGTGGGAGACGTCGCGCGATCGCCTGCTGGACCTGATGGCGGGCCGCAGCTGCGCCTACGTCTATTCACGCCCGGCCCTGCGCGAGGCGGCCGATCGGCTGCTGTCGCTCAAGCACGTGGATCAGGTGCTGTACGCGATGAAGGCAAACTCCAATCCCGAGGTGCTGCGGGAGCTGGGCAGCCGCGGCGTTGGCATGGAGTGCGTGTCGCTGGCGGAGGTCAAGCGAGCGCTTGCAGAAGTGCCGGGGCTGACGCCGGACCGGGTGCTGTTTACGCCGAATTTTGCGCCCCGGGAGGAGTACCGCGAGGGGTTCGAGCTCGGGGTCAACGTCACCGTCGACAACCTGTTCGTGCTGGAGCAATGGGGGAAGGCGTTCGCTGGCCAAAACGTGTTTGTCCGGCTGGATCCCGGGTCGGGGCTGGGTCATCACAAGCTGGTGCGCACCGCCGGCGCCAACTCGAAGTTCGGCATCGTGGAGGAAGATCACGATGCGCTGGTAGCCCTGGCAGACCGCCACAACATCACGATCCGGGGGCTGCATGCCCACGTCGGTTCTGGCGTGATGCACGCGGGGGCCTGGCATCGAACGCTGGAAACCATGGCGCGCTGGCTCGAGCGTTTTCCCGATGTGCAGGTGCTGGATCTCGGCGGTGGGCTGGGCGTCCCCGACAAAAGTGGCGATGCGGCGCTCGACCTCGTAGCGCTTGACGAGGGTCTGGCGGAACTCAAGCAGCAGCTGCTGCGGCCCGTTCAGATCTGGCTGGAGCCGGGTCGATACCTGGTGGCCGAGGCGGGAGTGCTGCTCGCGCGGGTCACCCAGCTCAAGGGCAAGGGCGAGGTGCAGTATGTCGGCGTCGCCACCGGCATGAACTCTCTGATCCGTCCGGCCCTTTACGGTGCTTATCACGAGATCGCGAACCTTAGCCGGCTGCACGAACCGGCAGGCCAGGTCTGTAACGTGGTTGGACCCATCTGTGAAACCGGAGATATTCTGGGGCTGGATCGGCTGCTGCCGACAAGCGAGGCCGGCGATGTGCTGCTGATCGCCAACGCTGGCGCCTACAGCGCTGCGATGGCGTCAAACTACAACCTTCGCCCGCCCGCAGCCGAGCTCCTGCTGGACTGACGGAGATCGGGGCGACGATGGCTTGCTGTTGATCGATGACAACCTTCGACCCCTCAAGCGTTGACCGCCTGACGTTTTCTGACTGCCGCTGGGATGCCGAGACCGGCGAGGCAACGCTGGGCTACGAGCTGGGCGAGCGCCATTTCATCGAACGGCTAAGGTTTCCGGGTGTACCTGATCCCGCAGGCGTGTGCCGCGCCGCGCTCGAGTCAGCGCTGAGGCTGGCGCAGTGGCTGGCGGGCGTCAGTTACTTTAAGGCGGCGCTGCCGCCATCGGTGGCGTTCTCGCAGGCTCAGCCAGGACCTCTCGGCCGGGTGCTGCTTGGTGAGGTCTATCGCCACGGGCTGGCTGAGATGACCTTTCGAAGCGGCCTGACGCCGCCGCCGGTCACGCTGTTTGAGTCGGCGACCGCAGCGGAGCCCGGACTGGGCATCGCCGGCACTGTCTCTCGCCCCACCGGCTCCGGCGTTGTGGTGCCCCTCGGGGGCGGCAAGGACTCGCTGGTCACCTGCGACGCGCTGCATCGGGCGGGCATCGCGTTCCGCACCGTTGCCGTGGGCAGCTCCACGCTGATCCAGGACATGGCTGAGCTGCTGGAGACTCAGGGTTACAGCCAGGGGCACCTGCAGATCGGTCGGACGATTGACCCCGAACTGCTGGCACTGAATCGCTCGGGCGCCTACAACGGCCACGTGCCGATCACGGCGGTGCTCGCGGGTATCATGCTGGTTGCCGGCGTGCTGTACCGCTTCGACACGGTGATCATGTCGAACGAGCGCTCCGCTGACGCCGCGAATCTCGAACTCGCCAATGGGGAGCAGGTCAACCATCAGTACAGCAAGAGTGCGGCCTTCGAGCGGCGCTTCCAGGAGGCTGTCGAACGAGAGGTGCTGCAGGGCTTTCGCTATTTTTCACTGCTCCGGGGGGCATCGGAGGTGGCCATCGCTCGGCGCTTCGCCAGCCTCGCCACGTGGCATCAGCACTTTTCCAGCTGCAATCGAAACTTCCATCTCGACGGCTCACCGGTTGAAGGCCGCTGGTGCCGCAACTGTCCCAAATGCCGCTTCGTGTTTCTGGCGCTGGCGCCTCACCTGAGCCCTGACGAGCTGCTTCCGATCTTCGGCGGCGACCTGCTGGACGATCCGTTGCAGGAAGCCGGCTTCCGCGCGCTGTGCGGATTGGACGAGATCAAACCCTTTGAATGTGTCGGCGAGGTTGAGGAAAGCGCGGCGCTGATGAGGGCGCTGGCGTCAGATCCATCCTGGCGCGACCGAGCGGTGGTGGCAGCCCTGGCTGATGAGGTGGCTGATGCGCCTTCGCTGGAGGGCTTTTACGAAGAGGTGTCGGTCGGCACGGTCCCGCCGGAATTCCAGCATGCCCTCATCGATCAGCGGCTTGCCGGGTGAAAATCGCTGACCTCGCCGGCAAGAAGGTGGCGATCCTCGGTGCCGGGGTTGAAGGTCGCGCGGCGCTGACGGCGATCGGCAGTCGAATTGGTTATGAGCAGCTAACCCTGCTGGATGAAAAGACGCTCGATCCGCATGTCGAAGCCGCCACCCGCTGGGGACCCCTGGCGGAGCTGGAGCTTGAACATTTTGACGTGGTGATCCGCTCGCCGGGGTTCAGCGTGTATCGGCCCGAGCTGGTGGCCGCAAGGCAGGCAGGCGTTCGCTTTAGCAGCGGCACTGAACTATGGCTGGCCGAGGGCCCCGGCGCGCCGGTCCTGGCGGTCACGGGCACCAAGGGCAAAAGCACAACCAGCAGTCTGGTCACTCACCTGCTGACCGCAGCTGGCCTCACGGCGCGTCTCGGGGGCAATATCGGTCAGCCGTTACTCAGCTTTCTGGATCTGAAGGATCAGCACAAACTCCCCGGCTGGTTTGTGGTGGAGCTGTCGTCGTATCAGATCGTCGACCTTGCCGGGTCGGTGGAAATCGCGGTGCTGACCAATCTGCTGGCGGACCATCTTGACTGGCACGGCAGCCTGGCCCAGTACCACCGGGACAAGCGGCGTCTGCTGGCGATGGCGAGCCGCGGCACCGTCGCTCACGAGAGCGCCAGGGCGGCACTCGCAGGGCAGGGGGTGTCCGAGTGGGCCGGCAGCGACGCGAGCTGGCAGGTCCGGGGTAGTGAGGTGCGAAGGGCCGGAAAGAAGATCGGTGAACTCGCTGGCTGGCGACTGCCGGGACGTCACAATCTGGACAATCTTGAGGTTGCTCTGGCGGCAGCGGCGGTGGCAGGCGCTGACGTCGAGGCCTCGCTCGCTGAGATTCGAAATTTTGACCCGCTACCCCACCGACTTCAGCCCGTTCCTTCAGTCCGACGACCCCGCTGTATCAACGACAGCATCGCTACCACGCCGGACGCCACAATCGCCGCGATCCGCTGCTTTAGCGAAGAACCGCTGGTGCTCATTGTGGGCGGCTTTGAGCGACAGCAGGATTGGGCGGGGCTGGCGCGGGAGCTCGAAGCCGCGCCGGTCACGGAAGTGATCGTCCAGGGAGAGGGGGCCGAGCGTCTGTCGGCTACGCTGGCGTCGCTAGCCCCTTCGCAAAAGCACCGGCGCTGTTCAGACCTTGCCGCGGCGGTGGCGCTGGCGCTTTTGTCCTGTGACGAGGGTGGGGTGATTCTGCTGTCGCCGGGCGCGCCCAGCTTCGATCAGTTTGCGGATTTTAAGGAGCGTGGGGAGACCTTTATCCGCCTTTGCCAGGTGCGGTGAATGTCCCATCGCCGCGGACGCTAAACAGAAACCGGTTCTCATCGTCGATCAGGCGCCAGGCAAGCAGCGACTGCCGGGCATCCTGGCTGTCGTCCTTAAACCAGCGGCGCGTGCTGCCGAGCCGGAAGCTATAGCCCCAGCTGTCCATATCGCCCATCAAGCGTGCCTGGGTAACCCCGGGCAGTGCCTCGGCGAGGCATAGCTGGAGATAGCAAACGGCGGACTCCTCGTCGTCGGTGCCCTGCGCGTCGGTGTAAAGCACGGTCCGCCGCTCGGGCGTCATGCATATGAAATGAGCTGCCTCATGAAGTGCGGAATGGACCGGCGTGTCTCCCCGAACGAAAAGCTCACCGGCAATCAGGCCCGCTTCGGGTTCGCCCCAATACGAGCCGGGGATCGTTTGTCCCGGGCCGACCACGGTCAGCTCGAGACTCAGGGGCGCGAGAAGGGACCGAAGGTGGGCAGGAAGGATGTCGTCGATACAGAGCAAGTTGTCACGCTTGGCGGTTAACGCTGGTAGCGAAGGCTACGCTGCTTTGGCCCCTACAGGGTAATGATTGTTCGCGGGCCAACGCGAGGGGTCTGCGGATGTCGGGCAAAAGGTTCGGATTGGTCGATCGTGGGCTGCAAGAAATCGGTTTCCAATTTGTAACGGAAAGTGTACATTCTTAGCTGCCAAGCTTCGTTGACAATAAGAGTTGACACCGATAATTTTGCTGAGTGTTTCCCGGGTTTGTCGGGAAATCAGGCGCCAAAATATCGGAAAATCCGCGATTTTGGGGACATCAATGGTTTGTCGTTGGGAGATTGATCGTGCTTACCATCGTTAGGTTTTTTGAGTCAGAAGAGGCCGCCCAGGGCGCAATCACCTCGCTGAGAGAGGTGGAGTTTCTCGCTGAAGACATCACCATGCTGTCACCAGAGTCAGGTGGTGTATCGGCGCCGCTCGACAGGGCGATGAGAGCGGGGGTGTTGCCCGCCATGTATCGAGCGGTCTGCGCGGAAGCGCTGGCCAACGGACAAAGCGTGCTCGTCATGGAGCCGCCGTTTGGTCGAGGAGACCTGGCCAATCGCGTGATAGCCAAGGCGGGTGGGGTGGGCACCGAAATGCTCCGCGAGTACAACGCCTATGACCCGTCACCGCTATCTGAATTCCTGGGTGTCCCGGCTCTGGCCCGCTCCAAGCGTTCAATTAATGTGCGGGAGCTTTCCAATTTCTCTTTGTCCGGCGCCATTGGCTTCGGATTGTCGAGCAACAAACCGACGCCTCTGTCGTCAGTGATTGGGATAAAGCCCCTGACCACGCCAAAGCCCGGTCGCACCTCCAGCTTTGGCATGCCGTTGCTAAGCCGCGGCAAGACACCCCTGTCATCGATGATCGGACTTAAACCACTGACAACGCCGAAGCCCAGCCGGCGAAGCAGCTTCGGTTTGCCCCTCCTGTCGAATAACAAGACACCGCTATCGTCGTTATTGAACTTCCCCGTGCTGACGGAGAGGTCCTCTTAACCGGGCGGCATTGAAGCATTAGGGGCCAAGAGAGGGAACAACAGGTCAACATTTGAGCAGCCTCGCCCAAAAGCTGATTGCACCGTGGGCCTCTGAGAACCCGCGGCTTTCGCCGTTCGCCAAGGTCGTCACCCCCGGCGAGGTGCCGCTGTCCCGACTGCTGCGACTTTCCCTGTTCCAGGTTTCGGTTGGCATGGCGCTGGTGCTGCTGGTCGGAACGCTTAATCGCGTCATGGTCTCGGAGCTCGGCGTGCCCAGCGCCCTCGCAACCATGATGGTGGCCCTGCCGCTGCTGTTTGCACCTTTGCAGGTCCTCATCGGTCACCGGTCTGATAGCCACCGGTCATCGCTGGGCTGGCGCCGGGTGCCTTTCATCCTCGGCGGCACGCTGCTGAAGTTTTGCGGCGTTGCGCTTATGCCGTTTGCCCTGCTGGTTCTGGCCGGCGACGCGGCAGCCGCCAGCGCGCCGAAGTGGATCGGGCTCGTCTCAGTCACTTTGGCTTGCCTTATGATGGGCGTTGGCGCCCACACGGTACATACGACCGGGCTGGCCCTGGCGACCGATCTAACGCCGACGCGCATGCAGCCCCGCGTGGTGGGATTGATGTACGTGATGCTGCTGGCAGGGATCATAGCCAGCGCGTGGGTCTTTGGCGCTACTCTGGAAAACCTCACCCCGGATCAGTTGGTCCGGGTCCTGCAGGGCGCTGCTATGGCTGTCATTGTGTTGAACCTCGTCGCCAGCTGGAAGCAGGAGGCTTTGGCGGTGGGCAACGCCAGGGACACAGCGACACCGGTTGCCACCTTTCGCGACTCCTGGGGTCAGCTTTGCCGCGGACCGCAGGCGGTTCGACGTTTGATCATTGTGGGTCTCGGCACCATGGCATTTGGCATGGCCAGCATTCTGCTTGAGCCAATGGGCGGGCATGTCGTTTCCACGACCAAGCTGTTGGCGCTCCTGGCCTTTGGTGGTCTGCTGGGTTTTGCCTATGCGTCGCGCGTTATGAGCAGCGGAACTGATCCGTTTCGCCTCGCATTCGCTGGCGCCACCATCGGTCTTCTAGTTTGCCTTCTTGTCATTGGCGCCCAATCGCTGGGTATGCCGGGCGTTTTTTTGGTCGGCAATTTCCTGATTGGCTTCGGCGGTGCACTGTTTGGTCATGCGACTCTGACGGCCATAATGTTTAGCGCACCGAAAGGCCAGATCGGGCTCGCTCTAGGGGCCTGGGGAGCGGTGCAGGTGTCCGCCGCCGGTGGTGGAATAGCGCTGAGTGGCGCCGTTCGAGACCTGGCAAACCTGCTGCTCGGCCCAGATCGCCAGGTATTCGGATTCGTGGCCGAAGCCGGCGGCTATATGGCTGTTTCCGCGCTGGAGATCGGTCTGCTTGTGGCCACGATTGTTGTCATTGCGCCGTTGCTTCGCCGACGCCTGGTGCAGCGAGTCGGCGGCGCGAGCCAGTCTTTTTCTGAAACCAGCCTTCCATCAGGACCGTAGCTATGGCAGTGAGACCCATCCTTGAAATCCCTGACCCGAGGCTGCGCCGCGTGGCTCAATCGGTCACCGTATTTGACGACAGCGTTCTGTCTCTGATCGAAGATCTACGCGATACGCTTTACACCACCACCGGCATCGGTCTGTGCGCGCCGCAGCTGGGCGACCTGCGCCAGGTCTTGGTGATGGATTTGAGTGAAGACCACGGCGATCTGCAGGTGTTCATCAACCCGGTCATTCACGGGCGTGATGTACTCGGCATGATCGAGGAAAGCTGCCTGTCGATTCCGGATGTCGTCGCTCGAGTGGTCCGCCCAACCGAAGTGGACGTGAGTGCAGTCGATCAGTTTGGCCAGCCGTTTGAGACTCATCTGTCGGGCATGTCCGCCGTTTGCCTACAGCACGAGATGGACCATCTCGCCGGGCGCCTGTTTGTCGATCGGCTTTCGCTGTTCCGGCGCTTGCTGCTCAAAGCAACCGGCAAAATTGCAGGCGCCGGGGCCCCTCAGCAGGCCGCCTGACGGCGGCCCACTAACTGCGACCCAGCGACTCAAATGCTGGGGTGGGCATGGCGAGCAGGCTGACGCGCTTTTCCCCGTCCTCGGTATCCTGCTGCCCCACTTCATGAAAACCATAGGTCGAGTGAAACAGGACTGATCCCGGATTACTGGGTTTTAGATTGACCTCACAAGTCAGGAGCGGCGCGTTTTGCTCCGTGAAAGACTGAACGTCAGCGTACAGCACTCGTCCGACGCCCTTGCGGCGAAAACCTGGCGCAATCACGACCCGGTCGATATACACAAACTGCTCGTACTGCTGCTGAAACCACCGATAGTTGACGCTGTCGTAGTCGCTATCCGCCGTCATTGCCAGCAGAAACCCGGCCGGCGTGCCGTCGAGCTCGGCGATCCGCACGAACGCCGAATAGCCATAGAGCTGCTCAAGGCGTTCAATCTTCAGGTGGTTGACTGCCGGCGTTGCGTCGTTGTTGGTTTGTTGGACCCAGGGAAGCTCGTCGGGGCGTACGTCGCGGATACTGATGACCAATGTTGTGCCTCGTAGACTCGGAGGTGGATGGCGCGCCGACCCCGATCGGTGGACCGCTCGCGTCAGGCTGCGGCCAAGCCGGTCGACACGGCCGGAGCGGGAGTTTGGTAAACTTTACCGTTAATTTGATCCGGCGTTAAAGGTGTCTCGCATCCTCAATACCAATCAGCTCCTGCGCTTTGCCGGCCTGTTTACCTGGGTCTGTGTTGGCTTCGCGCTGGTGATGGCGCCTCAGCTCGGTGGTGGGGATATGCCCAGGGCGCGCTACCTCCTGTGGGGCATCGCTCAGCTGACCTTCGGGGTTGCCTACTGGATCCTCTCGAACTCGATCCAGCGACGACCCGCCCGAACCCGGCTCCATCTGCTTTTGCTGGCGTTGATGAGCGTTTCGGCGCTGGAAATTTCCGGGGTCAGCAGCTCGGGGCTCGGCGGCATTCTGCTCGTTGTGGTGGCCGGCGTGCTCCCCTGGGCGCTGCCGCTGTCGTGGGGCGTGGCCTGGCTGCTGGTCCAAAACCTGCTGCTGGCTTGGACTGTGGGACAGATCCCTGACGTCACGATGGAGCAGGCTGTGCTGCTCGGCGGCCTTTATCTGGGCTATTCGAGCTTCACCTTTGTGATTTCGCTGGTGGCGCGTCGCCAAAGCTACGCACGGGACGAGCTGCGCAAGGTCAACTCGGAGCTGCGGGCGACGCAGGCGCTGCTCGCGGAGAGCACGCGGATCGCGGAGCGAGTCCGAATCTCCCGCGAGCTCCATGATCTGGTGGGGCACCACCTCACGGCGCTGAGTCTTAATCTTGAGGTCGCCAGCCATCTCGTGACCGGCAAAGCGGTTGATCACGTGACGCAGGCCCAGACCGTCGCAAAACTCCTGCTCAGCGACGTCCGGGAGGTGGTGGGCGCCATGCGCGGCGGCGACAGCATCAATCTGACCGAGGCGCTGATGCGACTGTCAGAGGGGGTGCCGAAACCGACGATTCACCTCGACATCCCGGAACAGCTAAACGTGGATGACCCGCAGCGTGCGCAGGTGGTGCTGCGCTGCGCTCAGGAAATTATCACCAACGCGGTAAAACACGCGGATGCCGAGAACCTGTGGCTCTCGATTTCGCAAAACGATTCGGGGCTGACGATCACTGCGCGTGACGATGGTCGAGGCACGCCGCGGGTCAACGAAGGAAACGGCCTGACGGGGATGGGCGAGCGGGTAAGGCAGCTCGGCGGAAATCTGTCCGTAAAATCTGGACCCGGGGCTGGCTTCAGCCTCAATGCATGGTTACCAAGGGAAGCAATCATATGATCAAAGTGTGCCTGGTCGATGACCAGACGCTGGTACGTCAGGGAGTTCGCTCGCTGCTCGAGCTCGCTGAAGAAATCGAGGTGGTCGGCGAGGCGGTCGATGGCCGCTCCGCTTGTGAGCTGATTCCCGAGCTGCAGCCGGATGTGGTGCTGCTGGATATGCGTATGCCCGAGATGTCGGGCCTTGATGTGCTGGATCATCTGGGTAAAGCGGGCAAGCTGCCGCCCACGATTATTCTGACGACCTTCGATGACGACACCCTCGTGCTCGCCGGCATTAAGGCTGGCGCCAAAGGCTATCTGCTGAAGGACGTATCGTTGGACGAGCTGGTCGGCGCGGTGCGCACCGTGGCCGAAGGCGGAACGCTGGTCCGCCCGGCGGTGACCGAACGTTTGCTGAAGGGGCTCGACGGGATTCGCACCGAATTTTCGAGTCTCGATCGCCCTGATCCGCTGACCGATCGGGAGACGGAGATCCTTCGCCTGATGGCCGGTGGCTACAGCAACAAGGAAATCGCCAACTCGTTGGGTGTGGCGGAGGGTACCGTCAAAAACCACGTTTCCAATATCTTGTCCAAGCTGGGCGTGCGTGACCGGACGCGCGCCGTGCTGAAGGCGTTTGAGCTGGGCATCGTCTAAACAGGGACACGGGCTTTTGAGTCCGCCGAACGAATTCGGCCCAAGTGACCCGCAAGGCGCAGGGTAGTGACCCGGAACGGCAGTTTTTTCCGACGCGGTTTGCCGAGTGAAATTCGTAACCTTCTGTCAAAAATTGTAAACGGGAATTGGAAATCAACCGCTTACGTCAACATTTTGACGCCTGCGGGCCAAGTGTGACGGAGTTCACAGATTTGGCCTGTGGCCGGCGTTAAATGAACTGTCCCTAGCAACCATTTTGATCACAACCGGGGGGTGTGTTCAGTGAGGAAATCTGCCTTGGCCGCGGCCGTTGTACTGGCTTTTGGCTTCTGCTCCAGCGTTAACGCCCAAACGGCGCCGTCCTGGCGATCAGCTTCCGAGCGGCCCGAGCGGATCGAAGCACCGCCCGAGGTCGAATCGCCGGATATTTCCTTCGAAATCGATCGCGAGGCCTTGTTTGGCCGGCCGATGGGTTTTGCGCCCGAGCCGGAGACCACGGAGACCGAGCCTCCCACCCCGGAGCTCAGCCTAAGCACCGAGCCAGAGCTGGAATCAATGCCTTTGGCGCCAGAAACCCCGCTCCTGGAGGTCCCGATCGCCGAGCCAGTGGCTGCTGATCCGGAGTCCGAACTGATTGAGAGTCCCGCTACTGAGCCTGAGATCGAAACGCTGGTCACCTTCGGGAAAGCCGAAGAGCTGCCGGCGCCTGAGTTGTTGTCGACCCCCGAACCCCAAAGCGTTGCGACCGCCCCCGCGGATGACCCAGTTGGCGAAGACGAGCAAGCGGCGATGGCCCGCGAGTCGCGAGTCGATCCAACAACGTCGATGGTATCGATCGACCGGCCGGCGACCGTCAGCAGCATCGCGGCACCCGTGGCGGCAGCCACGAGCTTCAAGCTGGTGCGCACGCGGACCGTCCCTCCTGAGTATCCCCGCGAAGCCGCAAGGCTAGAGCAGGAAGGCTGGGTCGACCTTCGGCTGACTGTCGGACCCAACGGCCGCGTAAGCGATGTTGACGTCGTGGACGCCAAGCCGCGCCAGCTGTTTGATGCGGCCGCCCGCCGGGCAGCGCGGCAGTGGCGCTTTGAGCCGCCAGCAAAGTCGGGCGTTGTGGAGCCGCAAACCGCGATGATCCGTCTCACGTTTGTCATGGACTAACACGCCGCAGGCCGAGCTTTCCTGAGCTAGCCGAGGGCGCGAGGACCGCCTCGGCTACCGGCCAACCCAACCGTCGGGCCCCATCTCTGGACCCATTTACTTTCCGCTGGCCCTTCCTGGGAACTTTTTCCAGCGCCTGTAGTCACAGCGCGGGCGGGGCGAGGGCAGGCGCGTTGGGGTTGAAATACCGACCGTTTGCGATAAAAATGCGCCCCCGCAAGCGGGCGCCATGGGGCGCTGCCTGACTCACTGTCGCAAGAACTAACAAGATGATTGAAATCAAAGATCTAAGAAAAGATTTTGGGTCTCTCACGGCCGTTCGAGACCTGTCCTTTGTGGTTCCTGAGGGACAAGTGCTGGGTTTCCTGGGTCCCAATGGCGCCGGCAAGTCCACCACCATGAAAATGATTTGTGGGTTTTTGACGCCCACTGCGGGCTCGGTGTCGGTGTGTGGCTTCGATATCGAAAGCCAGCCGCTGGAGGCTAAGCGATGCATGGGATACCTGCCGGAGGGGGCGCCAGGGTATGGCGAGATGACCCCCCAGCAGTTTCTCGACTTCATTGCGGACATTCGGGGCCTCGACGCCGCTCAGCGCCGCGAACGCCAGGGGAAGGTCATCGACCAGCTCCAGCTTGGCCGCGTGCTGCATCAGTCGATCGACACGCTGTCGAAGGGCTTCCGCCGCCGCGTTGGCCTGGCGCAGGCGCTGCTGCACGATCCCAAAGTGCTGATCCTGGACGAGCCGACCGATGGACTTGATCCGAACCAGAAGCACGAGGTGCGGGAGCTGATCGGGGCACTGGCGAAAGACAAGATTGTGATTGTCTCGACCCACATTCTGGAAGAGGTTGAGGCGGTGTGTGACCGGGCCATTATCATCGCGCGCGGTCGGCTGCTAGCGGACGCAACGCCACAGGAGCTTGAGGCTAAATCGCGCTACCACAACGCGGTGCGCCTGACGACCAGCGAACTCGATGCCGCAGTCGAACACATCAGCCGACTGGCTAACGTGACCCACGTCGACGTGGAGCGTCACTCAGGCCGACTGGTGGCCATTCCGAGGAGCGGCACAGCGCCTTTTGGCGAGATCTCCAAGCTGGCTCAGGAGCAGGGATGGCCGGTCGATGAGCTGACGGTCGAGCGAGGCCGGCTCGATGAAGTGTTCCGCCAGATCACGCTAGGCGGAAGCGACAGCCAGGGGGCACACTCATGAGCCAGACGCTCAATATCTTTCGACGGGAAATCGCGAGCTACTTCGCCACGCCCGTTGCCTACGTTTTTATCGTCATCTTCCTGCTGCTGATGGGATGGTTTAGCTGGGGCTTTGGCCGGTTGTTCGAAAGCGGTCAGGCCGATCTTTACGGACCGTTCTTCAACTTCCACCCGTGGCTATACCTGTTTCTCGTGCCGGCGATATCGATGCGTCTGTGGGCGGAGGAGCGGAAAAGCGGCACGATTGAGCTGCTGCTGACGCTGCCGGTGAGCATGCTGCAGGCGGTGATCGGCAAGTTCCTGGCGGCCTGGGCCTTCTGTGGTCTTGCCCTGGCCTTGACCTTTCCCGTCTGGATCAGCGTCAACTATCTGGGGGAGCCCGACAACGGCGTGATCCTCGCAGGTTATGTCGGCAGCTTTCTCATGGCCGGTGGCTTTCTGGCCATCGGGTCGTGCATCTCTGCCACGACCCGCAACCAGGTGGTGGCGTTTATCCTGACCGTTGTGGTGTGCTTTGCGTTTCTGCTGTTCGGCTTGTCGGGCGTCATCGACTTTTTCCGCGGCTGGGCACCGGCAGCGCTGGTGGACGCACTCGCCGGCCTGAGCTTCTCAACGCACTTCGACGCCATCGCCAAGGGTGTGCTCGACCTTCGCGACATCCTGTTTTTCCTTCTCGTCATCGCGTTCTGGCTGGCCGCCAACGCCATTGTGATCGATCTCAAAAAGGCTGACTGACCATGTCACAACAGGCAAAACGTAATTACGGCGCTGGCGCGCTGCTGATTCTCGCGGTGCTGTTTGTGGCGCTGCTGTTTGTGGTGTCGCTGGTGTTCCGCGGCGCGCGCTTCGACCTGACCGAAAACAACCTCTATTCGGTCTCCCAGGGCACGCGCAATATCCTGGCCAGCATCGACGAACCGCTGAATCTGTATCTGTACTTTTCTGACTCCGTCAGCAAAGACGTGCCGGGGCTGACCCCGTATCGTGACTACAGCCGTCGGGTCCGCGACACGCTCACCGAATTTGCCAGCTACGCCGGCGGCAACCTGAATCTGCAGGTGATCGATCCGCTGCCGTTTTCTGAAGCAGAGGACGCGGCGAGCGCCGCCGGTCTCACCGGCTTCCCCGCCAACAGCGCCGGGGATACGTTCTTCTTTGGCCTGGTGGCCACCAACGCGGTCGAGGGTCGCGAGACCGTCGCCTTTTTTGACCCCAACAAAGAAGCGTTTCTGGAATACGACCTCGCCAAGCTGATCTACAACCTGAACCAGGTCCGCAAGCCGGTCATCGGCGTGATGAGCACGCTGCCGATCAACCGCGGCTTCGATCCGGCCACGCGCCAGATGCGCGAGCCCTGGATTGTGCTGCAGCAGGCGGAACAGCTGTTTGAGGTTCGACAGGTGGCGCCGACCGTCAACAGCATCGATCCGGAGATCGACGTGCTGGCGGTGGTCCATCCCAAGGATCTGACCGACGCCACAACCTACGCCATCGATCAGTTTGTGCTGCGCGGCGGCAAGCTGGCGGTGTTTGTTGACCCGCAGGCGGAGATGGACATCCCGGCTGACGCTCAGACCAATCCACAGGCGGCAATGTTTGCGGAACGCTCCTCGGATCTCTCCAAGCTGCTGGAGACGTGGGGTGTTGCCTACGACGCCAAGCAGGTGGTGCTCGATCGCACCTACGGGCTGCAGGTGTCCGCCGGGCCCGGTCGGCGTCCCGTTCGACACGTCGGCATCCTGTCGATTGACACGGCCGGCATGAACGGTGATGACGTCACGCTTGCCGAGCTGACCACCATCAACGTTTCCCAGTCGGGTCACCTGGCCAAAAAACCGGATGCGGAGGTGGAATTCGAGTCGCTTCTGACAACGTCCGAGGACAGCATGAGTGTGAGCAGCGATCGCGTGCGGTTTATGACCGACCCCAGCTCGCTGCTCGATGGCTTTGCGCCCACCGGTCAGAACTACACCCTGGCGGCCCGCGTGCGGGGCACCTTCAGCTCGGCTTTCCCGGACGGGGCACCGCCGGCAGAACCGGTGGAGGGTGAGGAACCGGCGGCGCCGCCGACAGCGGAGCACCTGGCGGCCGCAACCGAGCCCAACGACATCCTGGTGGTTGCGGACACCGACATTCTCAGCGACCGGCTGTGGGCACAGGCGCAGTCTTTTCTGGGCCAGCGCCTGATCAGCGCGTTCGCCAACAACGGTGACTTCATCATCAACTCGCTCGACAACCTGACGGGCAGCTCGGACCTGATCAGCATCCGTGGTCGTGCGACCTCGCAGCGTCCTTTTACCCGGGTTCAGGAGCTCCAGCGGCAGGCCGAGGCCCGCTATCAGGCCACCGAACAGCAGCTCGAACAGCAGCTGCAGGAGACCGAACGCAAGCTCACCGAGCTGCAGGCTGGGCGGGACGACAACAATCCGCTGATTCTGACGCCGGAGCAGCAGACCGAACTGGCCCGTTTCCAGGACGAACGGCTGCGGATCCGCCAGGAGCTGCGGCAGGTGCAAAGTAACCTGCGCGGGGATATCGAGAGTCTGGGTACGTGGCTCAAAGTCATCAACATCGGCCTGGTGCCCCTGCTGGTCACGCTGTTTGCGCTGACCATCGCCTGGCGCCGGGCGCGCCGTCGAGAGGAAGCCAATCGATGAACAAGAATCTGCTGCTGCCGCTCGCGATTGCCGCGGCGGTTTTTGTCGGGATTGGTGTCTGGCTGTCGGGTCAGGAAGCGCCGGTCACGGCCGTTCAAAGCGGCGGCCCGCTGATTGAAGGTCTGGCGGACCGCGTCAATGACATCACGGCTGTCACCGTGACCGACGGTGATGAGCAGGTCACGCTCGAGCGCGAGGGTGGCGTTTGGCACGTGGCTGAAAGGGACGGCTATCGAGCTGATCTGTCGCAGCTCCGGCGTCGTCTGGTGGCGCTGGTCGAGGCCAAGCGGCTGGAGGGTAAAACCACCAATCCAGAGCGCTACGCTCAGCTTGGCGTCTCCGACGTGTCCGAAGGTGACGACGACGATCAGAATCTCAAGGTGGCGGTCGCCGGGCCCGAGGGTTTCGACCTGATTGTCGGCAAACGCGCAAACGCGAGCCAGGGCACCTACGTGCGTTTTGCTGACGAGGCCCAAAGCTGGCTGGCCAGCGGGGACCTGCGCTTCAGCGCGAACGCACGCGACTGGCTAAAGAAAGACGTTATGGACATCCCCGCAAATCGCGTGCGGCGCGCGAGCCTCGCGCACAGCAGCGGTGATCGGATTGAGCTATCGAAGGCGAGGCCCGAGGATCCGAACTACGGGCTCGACAACCTTCCGGATGACCGCGAAGTGCTGTCGCCGAGCGCCGGCAACTCCATTGCGAGCGCGATCGCCGGGCTTCGGTTTGAGGACGTGGCGCCAGCGAGCCAGGAGAACTTTCAGGGTCTGGAAATCGTGCAGGGCGAATACGAAACGTTCGACGGGCTGCGGGTCAGCACGCGCGCTTTCAACCGCGAGGACAAATACTACGTGATGCTGGATGTGGCCTTCGACGCTGAGCTGGCTGCGCAGTCCAAGCCGGAGCCCAGCGTGCCGGCCGCCGACGCTGAGGGTTCTGACGGCGAAGCAGCCGACACCGAAGCGGGTGAGGCAGGCAGCTTCGAAGACACGCAGGCGGCGCAGGCGGCAGCGGACGCAGCGGCCATGGCAGCATATGAAGAGTCAGTCGCGGCGGCTGAGGCAGAAGCTGAGGCGCTGAAGCCCCTGACCGATGGCTGGGTGTTCGAGATCCCTTCTTATAAGCACGGCAACCTCACCAAGAGCCTGGAAGACCTCCTGAAGCCCCTGGACGACGGGAGCGACGCGGACGACGCCGAGTGATCGGGCATTGCCTCTGGCGCCGGTTGCGCCTCGCGCCTTGAACGAGGCCCGGCTGAAGCGAAATCCATGGCTGGCTCTGAGCGCCTTGCTCGGGGCAGTCGGGGTCATTTTGGGCGCGCTCGGCTCACATCTGTTCGACGTCGTCCGGACCGACCAGTACGACCTGGCCAACCGGTATCACTTGCTTCACGTGGTCCTGCTTGCCGCTCTGAGCCTGACGTTAAAACCCACCGACGGGATCTTGCGTCACGTGGTGATGGCGGGCTTTGCTCTTGGCCTGGTGTTGTTCTGCGGAGCGCTGTACCTCTCCAGCCTCGGGTTGGCCGAACCGCGCCTCGCGCCCGCTGGCGGCAGCATCCTGATCCTCAGCTGGATTGCGCTCGCCGTCTACGCGCTCTTGCCCTCTCGCTGACGCCCGTTCTGCTCAGCGGTGCCTGCTTACGTTCGGCGGTGGGTGCATCTTCACCAGTGTTATACTCTCGCCGGCTGCGCAAGTCGTGATCACCGCAGCATTTCACTGTTGAACAGGGGTTGAGATATGAAGCGAGTGTTAGGTTGGATCCTGCTGAGCCTTTCATGGCCGATGCTGGTGCAGGCGCAGTCGACAGAAACGATCAACGTTCAGGGTCTGTCAGCGCCGGTTGATGTATTCACCCCGGCCACCGGCATACCCAGCATCACCGCCAGCAGCGAAACCGACGCCGCTTTTGTACAGGGTTACATCCACGCCCGCGACCGCTTCTGGCAGATGGACTTCAATCGCCGGCTCGCGAGCGGCACCGTCTCGGAGCTGGTAGGCAGCTCGGCGCTGGGCACCGACATCCAGCTGAGGACGCTAGGCTTCCGACGCGACGCCTGGCAAACTTACGCCGCGAGCTCGCAGGCGCTCAGAGCGCAGCTTCGGTCTTACGCCAACGGCGTAAACGCCTGGCTGGCCAGTAACCCCCTGCCGCCGGAATACGGAGCGCTCGAGCTTACCGCCGCTGAGCCCTGGGTACCGGTGGATAGCCTGGCCTTCGCTAAACTGCTGGCTTTCAACCTGTCCGCCGATCTCGGGGAAATCGATCTGACGGTCACCATCGGCACCTACCAGGCGGTGGGAGACGCGGTGGGGTTCGACGGCACCGCACTGTTTTTTGAGGACACCCACCGACAGGCACCGCCGGATGGGCGCGTTACGCTGCCGGACTTTCTGAGCTCCATCGGAGTGCTGGGTCAAAAACGAGAACAGCTCTCGGCCTCCAAGACTTTCCCAAAGATCGATCCGGAGCAGCTCACCCTGGCCGAAAATCTCCTCGGGAAAATGCGGAGTAATCCGGTGATGAATCGCATTCTCGAGCAGGGTCCTGAGGAAAAGGGCAGCAACATCTGGATGATCTCCGGTGCGCTGACCGACACCGGCTCACCGATTATCGCTAACGATCCGCACCTGTCGCTGGACACGCCGTCCGTGTTTTATCCCATTCACATCAACGTGCGTGACGCCAACGGCAATGAACCGCTCAACGTTGCCGGCGTTGCATTTACCGGCGCGCCGCTGATTGCCCAGGGGTGTAACTCGACACTGTGCTGGGGTTCGACCGTTAACCCGATCGACGAGGGCGATTTCTTTTTCGAGACACTGCGCTTCAACACGCTCGGCCTGCCGACCCACACGATCTACCAAGGCCAGGAAGAGCCAATTATCTGGATTGTCCAGAGCTATTTTGCCAATCAGCTCGACGGTCAGCCGGATAACCTGGAGCGCCTGAACGTGGGCGTCGATGCCGGGGGCATTACGTTCATCGTGCCGCGGCGCAACAACGGACCGATCTTGGATCTGTCCGGCGGCCAGGGCATCAGTTTTCAGTACACGGGCTCCGGCCCAACCTTTGAGGTTGAGGCCTTCCAGGCGATGGCGAAAGCGGCTGACGTCGATGAGTTTGCGGTGGCCGTCCAACAATTCGATTTTGGATCGCAGAACTTTGGTGCTGCCGATATCTTCGGCAACATCGGCTACTTCACCCCGGCCGAGGTACCGATTCGTTCGGACCTTCAGTTGCTCAACGGGCCGGACGGGGGCATTCCGCCGCTTTTCATCCGGGACGGTACCGGTGCGCTGATGCACGAGTGGCTCCCGCTGGAAAATCCGCAGCCCGGGCAATCTACGCCCAGTGAAATCTTGCCGATCAGCGAGACGCCCACCTCGATCAATCCGGCCAGTGGTTTTCTTGCGAACGCCAACAACGATCCGGTTGGCACCACGTTGGACAACAACACGCTCAATCAGGTGAGACCCGGCGGCGGTTTGTACTACCTCAACCAGAGCGTGTACGCGAGCTACCGGCAGGGACGCCTCGATCGCCTCATCGAAGATGCCGTGGCGTCTGGAGACCCGATCAATACCGCTGACGTGGTCAGCTGGCAGGGTAACAACCAAATGCTCGACGCCGAGCTGATTGTGCCGCATCTCCTGACGGCGTTTGCGAATGCTGGAGATGCTAGCGCCTGGCCGGTGCTGGCCGGCGTGGCGGCCGATCCGCAGGTGCAGGAAGTGGTGGCGCTCCTGACGCAGTGGGACTTCAGTTCTCCAACTGGTATCCCCGAGGGTTACGACCCGGGTGACAACCCGTTTGCCCTCGGCGCGCCGAGCGAGCAGGAGATCATGAACTCGGTGGCGGCGACCGTGTATGCCCAGTGGCGCAGTCTGATGATCCAGAATACGATCGACGCCACGCTAAGCGCTGTCGGTCTGGGCAACAACCGGCCCAGCAGTACGCTCGCGTTCAACGCGTTCAAAAACCTGCTGGATACCTTTGACACCAACCAGGGTATCGGCGCCTCGGGTCTGAACTTCTTCACCAACCCGGACGCACCGGATGCCGAGTCTGCTAGAGACTTTCTGATTCTGGCCACGGTTCGTCAGTCGCTGGATCTGCTGGCGAGCGACGAGTTCGCACCGGCTTTTGCCAATTCGACTGACGTCATGGACTACCGGTGGGGCAAGCTCCATCGCATCGTGCTCGATCACCCGCTTGGTGGGCCGTTCAACTTGCCGAATGGGCTCTACGGTCTGAGTACGGTAGAGGGCTTAGACGGTATTCCGAGATCCGGTGGTTACCAGGTGCTGGATGCTTCAACCCACAACGTGCGGGCGGATACCTTGAACGGCTTCATGTTTGGCTCAGGCCCCGCTCGTCGGTTCGTGGGCAACATGACGCCCGGCGGCCCGCAGGCCCTGCAGGTGGTGCCCGGTGGTCAAAGCGGCGTTCTGGGTGATCCGAACTACGCCAACCAGCTTTATCCGTGGCTGGGCAACGCCTTTCTGCCGCTGCAGCTTGATCCGGATCAGGCCGCGGCGGACGCAGCGTCTCAGCTTCGGTTCGAACCAACGCCCTGACTGAAACCGTACACTGGCCGCGGTCGCGCTGGCAGCGTGCCTGCCGCGCACTGCGGCAGGCCGACCCAAAGCTGTCGGCGGTGATGGACCGCATCGGGTCACGCCCCATGCAGCAGGCGCTCTACGCCAGCACCTTTGAGGCGCTGGCGCGGGCCATCGCGTATCAGCAGCTTTCGGGCAAAGCGGCCGGCACCATCTACGGCCGATTTCTCGCCAGGTACGGAGACGGTGTCACCCCCGACGCCCGACGTGTCGCGCGCGCGCAGATGCGAGGTTTGCGGTCTGTTGGCCTTTCCCGAGGAAAAAGTGACTACATCCGGGGACTGGCTCGCAGTCAGGTGGAAGGCGAGCTGCCGGGCCGGGGAGAGCTGGATCAGATGGACGACGACAACATCATCGGGGCCCTCACCAGTCAGAAAGGGGTTGGTGAGTGGACGGTTCAGATGCTGCTGATGTCCTGGCTGGGAAGACCGGACGTGCTGGCTCCCAACGATCTGGGGCTGCAGAAGGGTATGGCGATTGTCGACGGCATTGATTCGCTGCCAACGCCGGCGCAGCTCACCGAACGCGGTGAGGTCTGGCGGCCGTGGCGCAGCGTGGCTAGCTGGTATCTGTGGCGCGCGACGGAGCTCTAACCCGGTAAAATAGCGTTTTGCCAAGCTGGCTATCGCGCCCAGGCTGTCTTTCCCGATGAATCTTCTGAGTCATTTTGCGCTGTTCCAAACCCAGCTCGTCAAAATTCACGCGGAGCTGCATCAGTCGATTGGTCCCGATGACGTGATCAACGCCAACGTGGAAATGAAGCTGACGCCCGCGGCACTGGCACGAAAGCCGGACCCTGTCGCTGAGGCTCAGAGGACCGCCTATCAGGTGGGGGTGCGGCTCTATTGCCGCGGAATGCGTAAAGCCGCTGAAGCGGATGCTGACCCAAAGCCGGCATTTACCCTGGAGTGTGTGCTTAACGCTTCCTACCAGCAGCTCCAGGGTGAACCCATCGATTTCGACACTTTTAGTCAGCACCACATGTCGCTGACGCGCCAGCTCTATCCGCTGATCCGCCAGCAGCTGCTGCCGCTGTTCAGCCAGCTGGGGATAGCGAGCGTGCGTTTGCCGCAGGAGATCGTCCAGGCTGCTGGCGACGCGCCGCCCCAGCAGCTTCACTGAGCTTGTGGCCACACGCCAACTTCATTTCCGCAGTGCTGCCGCCCAAGATTTACCGACGCTGGTTGCGCTCCTGGCGGACGACGCGGTGGCGGCAGACCGGGAAACTGCGGTGGTTGGGGCGACACATGAGGAGGCGTTAGATGCGATCCTGGCTGACCCGAACCATCACCTGCTGGTGGCAGAGAGTGATGGCGCGCTCGCCGGCTTTGCCCAGCTCAGCTTTCTGCCGGGCCTGACTTATGCCGGCGGCTGGCGGGCTCAGCTGGAAGGCGTTCGGGTTGCTCCGGGTCTCCGCGGCCAGGGGGTTGGCCAGGCGCTGATCAAACAGGCGATTGACCTGTCGCGCGATCGGGGTTGCGTGCTGGTGCAGCTCACCACCGACCGTCGTCGTCCGGAGGCGGTCGCCTTTTATGAGCGGCTTGGGTTTGTCGCTAGTCATCACGGTATGAAGCTGAGGTTAGAACGCTGATATGAATACGCAAAACCCCTCATCGACTGTCGGCCAAAAGGATGCCGCCTTCTGGGATCGGATGTCGTCCCGCTACGCCAAGGCCAAAATCGGCGATGAGGAAGGCTACGCGCGGACGCTCGAGCGAACGCGCTCGCTGCTAACCGAAGAGGATTCGGTCCTGGAGCTTGGGTGCGGAACGGGCATTACGGCGCTCAGGCTTGCAACCGCAGCGGGCCGCTATCTCGCAACCGATATCGCTGCCGGCATGATCGCGCAGGCGAATCAAAGGCTTCAGGACGAGCCAACACCGGGGCTGGAATTCCAGGTGGGAACCGCGGAGTCGATGGCGGCCTCGGACAACACTTTTACTACCGTGCTCGGCTTCAACTATCTCCATCTTGTTTCAGACCTCAACGCCACGCTGAAGCACATTCACCACCTCACCGCGCCGGGTGGTCGATTCATCTCCAAGACGCCCTGCCTGGCGGATTCCACCTGGCTGATTCGCGTGCTGGTAGCGGTCCTGCGGCTGGTCCGTTTTGCGCCGCCTAGCCTGCTGTTCTTTACCGAACGTGAGCTTTGTCACGCACTGGAGGCGGCCGGCTTTACCATCGAGGCCGTCGAGCGTCATCGGAGCAAAAAGTCGGAGTCGGACAAGCGTCCCTATATCGTGGCCCGCAAAAGCTAGGCCGTTTGCCGGGCACCAACGATGTCGGCGACAGGTTGCTTGCTCTGTCGGGTCACCTCGCTTGGGGTCAGCCCCTGAGTTACCATCTGGCTGCTTTGTTGAAGGGTAGTTGGCTTGGCCGACGTTTTTATTTCCTACGCTCGCCCGGACCAGGGATGGATCGATCAGCTCGCAGCGGCGCTGACGGCTGAGGGTCTGGACGTCTGGTGGGACAGAAATCTCACCGGTGGCTTGGATTTCTCCGCGGAGCTCGAGGCCCAGCTCAACGCGGCCCGGACCGTTCTGGTCGCCTGGTCTAAGTCTTCTGTTCAGTCGAACTGGGTAGCTGACGAGGCCACCGAGGGGCGGGATCGTGGGTGTCTGGTGCCCATTTCGATTGACGGTGAGCGACCTAAGCTTGGGTTCCGACAGTTTCAAACGCTGCCGCTAAAGGACTGGAACGGCGATCGGGAGGCGCCAGAGTTTCAGGCGCTGGTCGCCACGATAAAAGCCAAGATGGACGGCAAAGCTCCACCGGTCATGATTACGGCTACTACCACTTCCTCTCCCAGCCGATCCCCGGCCATAGGCCTAGCCGTTGTCGCATTGATCGGCGTAGCTGCACTGGCTGCGGTGCTTGCGTTCCGCAGCGACCGCCAGGAGACGTCGCCCGCATCGGCGATTGCGAATTCGGCGGATCGGACCGTTACCGATACTGCAGCGCAATCGATTGCGATCCTGCCTTTTGCGGACATGAGCGCGGAGAAAAATCAGGCGTTTTTCTCCGAGGGTGTTGCGGAGGAGATCCTGAACGTGCTCGCCCGGGTCGATCGGCTCAAGGTTGCATCCCGAACGTCTTCGTTTCGCTACCGCAATCGCGTTGATCTGGACGCCCGGACCATCGCCAGCGAACTGGCGGTTCGGCACCTTCTGGACGGGAGCGTCCGCAAGGCGGGAGGTAACGTTCGGGTGACCGTTCGGCTGGTTGACGGACCGAGTGACCGGACGCTCTGGTCCCGGACCTTCGATCAGGTGCTGTCGGTTGAGAACCTGCTGTCGATCCAGGATGACATTGCAACGTCCGTCGTTGAGGAGCTCGGAGGGCGCATCGGTATCGGTAGCGCTGACACCCTGCGTTTTGCCGCTGCTGCCGCCACAGACGACCTGCTGGCCTACGAGGTTTTTCTTGAGGGCCGTGATCTTTTCTCTCGGCGACAAACCGAAAACCTGCAGGCCATCGTGGCGAAGTTCGAAGAGGCGGTCCGCCTTGACCCAGACTTCTCCCGAGCGTGGGAAGCACTGGCGGCCGCGTATTCGGTGTCGCCCGGCTGGGGACTGGAAGATCGTCCGTACGCCACGCTTGCGGTGGATGCAGCCAACCGTGCGCTGGCGCTGAGGCCGGATCTCGCGCTGGCTCGCGCGGTGCTCGGCGCCAACGCCACCTTTGAGGGGGCGCCCGACTATGTTCGAAGCATCGATGAGTATGGCCGCGCGATCGAGCTGGATCCTGACGACCCGGTGCCCTGGAGCTGGCGCGGCCAGGAGTTTGCGGAACTGGGATTCTTTGATGATGCGGAGCGTGATCTGCGCCGCGCGCTGGAGCTTGATCCGGCTGACTCGGTGGCAAAGATGTGGTTGGGCCGGACGCTTTTCTATGCCGGCAAACTTGAGCCGGCGCTCAATACTTTTCTGGAGCTGGATGACGAGGCAAGGCACATCTCGCTCGTCTACCCGCTGGCTCTGGCGCTGGCGGCGAATGGGGAGCAGAAGCTGCTGGAAGAGCTTCGTAGCCGTACACCGGGCCCGGGCCTTGACGCCGCTTTTGTCGATGATTTGGTCGTCGATCGCGATTTCGATGTCGAAAAAGGGTACGCGGGGTTTCGCAAAATGCTGGCGGACAGCTACGGCCTCGGACCCTCCTTGCCCACGCTCGCCGAGTGGCTGCACAGCTACAAACGGTACTCAGAAATTCGCGTACGCCGACGCACGAGGGGCGAGACCGTCTGGTGGTATCGCTACCACGAGGATTATCTGAGCTCACCGGAACGCTATCGCGTGATGCGCGAACTGGGTCTTGAGCGCTATTGGCGGATACGCGGGTTTCCAGCGCACTGTCGCCCGCTCGACGATGAGCGTGTGGAGTGTTTCTAGGTAATGTGTAAGAAGCAGGGGAGAGCCATTTGCCTCGAGCATGGACTCCTTAGGCCTGGGCCTCCGGCTGACCCGACTGAAAGCACCAGTGCCAGGGCTCAAACGCCACCCCGTGCGGATTGTTTTCCGGATAAGACATCACAAACCCAAATGCCGCCCCATGGGCGGCCAGCCAGCCAAAGGCGGCCGTCTCCGCGAACGCGGTCTCGAGCGGGGTTGTGCCGGGTGTTGTGATATCGAGGGCGCAGCCGCTGTGATGTTCGCTGTAACCGGGCGCCGCGCTGACCCGCAGCGCATCCTCGGCACCCTCAGCCAGCTTCTTGCTCAGCAGACGGCCCTGATAGTCGATGCTGCGAAATCCTGACACGGGCTGCAGCGTGACGCCGACCTCAGCGGCTGCATTGCGGAGCTGCCGCCATGCATGAGCCGCTGCTGGCGTCAGATATAGCGGTCGGGAGAAACAGTCGTCACCGGCCAGCTCTAGCTCTGCAGGCTCGGTGACCAACGCGAGCCCGCGCTGCTCGCCGTAGTCGCTGTCGATGCCGAGGTCTGACAGCCACTGCGCTGAGCGTTTTTGCTGGTATTCCGCGAGGTCCTGCGCTGGCTGGGCTCCCGACGCTGCGTGCATGGCGAGGCTTTGCAGCCATAGCGTTGCAATCTTCTGGTCGTCGAAGCGATTCGGGTCCAGGCTGCCCTGACGCTGCGCTGACGCAAGGCATTGGAAAAACTCGGTTGCCAGGCCCTGCCTGCGCGCCTTTGGCACGATGGTCAGGTGATCGAGCTGGCCGCGTCGATTGAGCTCAGCTCGGCCGGCCAGGGTCCAGTCAGCTTTGCTGACCAGCTCGATGGCATCCGGCTGGTCGCGCAGCAGCAGGCGGGGCGTACAGCGAAAGGTGGGGCCACTTCCGCCGCCCTTTTGTTCCGCTTGGGGAGCTGCGCTCACTTAGTCGGCCTTGGCGACCGACACCACTTCGAGGTTGCCGAGAGTCGTAATGCCGTCATAGAAGCCAGCCGGGTCACCGTCGCCGTACGCCAGCGCGATATGCCCAGCGTCAAATTTGCCGAGCGCCGCGTCAAAGCTGACCCAGCGACCGTCCAGCCAGGCCTGGGTCCAGGCATGAGGAACAAACACGTTCTGCGTGCCCAGCCAGTCTTCGACGTAGGCCAGGCCGGTGGCGACGCGTGTGGGTATGCCAGCCGCGCGGCCCATGGCGGCCAGCAGCAGCGCGTGCTCGGTGCAATCCCCGCTCCGGTTGCGGGCAACCTCAAGCGCCGTTGCGTAACCGACCGATAGGTTTTTATCGAAGACATAGTCGCGGACGAACTGCTCCATGCGCTGCATCAGGTCAGCGGGCGTTTGGGCATCCAGCCGCGTCTGGCGCACGAGTTCGTGGATCTCGGGTGCATCGATTTGCAGCCAGCGAGTCGCGCCGCGGAAGTCGCTCATCTCGGTAGTGTCACCGCCCTCGGCGGGACTCGCAGCGGGGGGCGTTGGCAGCGCAAGGGGCGTCACGGTGACTCGGTAAAGGTCATCCCGCCTCTCCAGGGCTTGTTCATCGGATTCCGCGAAGGTCAGCGGCTGCTCCGGATCGGTGGCGCGAAATTCGAAGGTAATGGGCGTTTCCCGATCTTTCCAGCTGAGCCGCTCCGGCACCTCCACCAGCGCCTGAACAAAGATGTCAGCCGGCTCGACGTCGCCGGTGGCGCAGCTTTCCGGGCAGGCGATGGCTTCAAAGGTCAGGCCCATCATCGACATGCGGGCCTTCTTGATCTCATAGTCGGGGGTCACCCAGCCGGTCATGACCGTGGGGGTTGCGCCGAGCGTCACCGTTTCCACAACCCGGACGAGGTCTTGTTCGGTGCCCAGCAGATCGACTCGCTCATTGTCCTCGACGCGCGTCGTTGCGGGCACAAACTGCAGGGATGAGGGCACAAACAGCGTCTGTTCGTAGTAGGTGCCTGGCTCGAATCCCTTCGCTAACCCCTCCAGGCGAGCCCGCTCGGCCATCGCCGCGTCCTCCGGCCAGTCGAACTCCTGGTCCTGAACGCTGCCGGCGCTAACGGTGGTGACAAACGCGCGGCCGTCTTTGATTTCGCCCTGGATGGTCATCTGGGCCCCGGAGATCTGCTGGCTGGCATAGAACCCCAGAGGCTCACCTTCGGTAGTTTCGAGGTAGCCTTCTTCGCTCAGCACCTCGATGGTGACGCCGCCGCGGTTAATGCGCAGCAGGAACTCTTCGCTGGTTTCGACCTGACCATTCTCAACACGGCGAACATTCTTGACGTGGCCGGCGCGCTGGCCGTCCAGAAACACGGCCATCCACTGGGCGTCTTCTTCTTCCGCGGAGGCTGCATCGTCGATGAGTGCGTCAGCAGCGGGCACGGCGAGCGGTGCCGGTACCGTGGGCGGGTTTTCAGCGGACGGGCTCTGGGCCAGCGAGAGCTGCGACACGGTCAGCGCGGCCAGCAGCAGCAACGTGGGGTATAACAGTTGGGAAACGCGGTTCATGGACAGATGGTGTTGGACGATATCGCAACGATTATACCTTTTGACCAGCGGGACGCCGATGGGTTGCGGACAGCAAAGAATCACGAGTAGGCCGGGTCGATGAGCCGGGTACCGGTCAAAGGACTGGTCCTCCGCGGCGGCGCGAGCCGGCGAATGGGCCAGGACAAGGCGCTGTTGTCATTAGGCGGCGTTACGCTGCTGGACCGTGCAGCGGGTGTGCTGGGTGAGGTCTGCGACGAGGTGTGGATATCCGGTACTCGCGACGCGGAGACCGCCTGGCCGTATATCGTCGACCTGCAGCCTGGACTCGGGCCGATGGGCGGTCTCTATGCCGCGCAGCGCTTCGACCCGGAGGCTGCCTGGCTCCTGCTGGCTGTCGACATGCCGGCGGTTCAGCGGGCCACGTTGACGCGGCTGATCGACGCCCGCGAGGGCACTTGTGACGCCGTTGCGTATCGTCGGAAATCTAATAGCGGCGAGCTCCTGGAGCCATGCTGTGCCCTCTACGAGCCGGGTTCCGCCCCCGCGGTTGCCGAGCGGGTTGCGTCGAGTGATCTGAGCTTGACGGATCTACTGGCGAGCCTGCGGGTTAAACGACTAGCACCCAACCCTGCTGAGCTGGTCAACGTCAACACGCCGGAAGCCTGGGCAGCGTTTCAGTCGGGCGGTGGGCCCCACAGCGCGTAGTCGGCATCGCTTTCCCAGTCGAAGTACTTTTGCGGTACCCGATTGCGCTTGAGCAGCACGCCCTCGTCGAGCAGCAGCGCTCTCTGCCGCTCGAAGTCGTCGGACCCCGGGGGGAAGGCAAGCGAGCGATCCGCCCGCATGACTCGATACCAGGGCAGCTTGAGCCCCTCGGGCAGTTCCCGCAGCGCGCGACCGACCAGCCTGGCGCGCCCCGGCAGGCCGGCCAACCGCGCGACGTCGCCGTACGCGCAGGTGCGGCCGCGGGGAATCGATCGGACCGCGTCGTAGATGGCTTTGCGGTACTCGGGGTTCACCCGGTGGACTCCGGGCTGGCGTTGTGCGGCGTGTCCAGCATAAACGCCACCATTTCCTCGCAGCGCTCCGGCGGCAGGATGTGACCCATGCCGGCGATCAGCTTGAGGCGCGCTCCGGGGATGAGCTGCGCCAGGGTCTTGCCACCGCGGGGAATGATCAGCGGATCGTCCGTGCCGTGCACCACCGCCGTAGGAATGCGGAGCTCCCGAAGCCAGGGGCTGCGGTCGAGGGCCGTGATGATCGCCGCTATCTGCCGATAGCGTCCGTGGGGTTCGCGACTTCGTTGGCAGTTGGCGTCAGTCAGGCGGCGAATCTCGGATTCCGGCGGATGGCAGTCGGGCCCGCAAACCAGGTTCCAGAACTTAAGATTGAACTGCAGCTGACTGTCGTAGCTTTCCCCCGGCTGATCCAGCAGCAGACTGGCCAGCTTGGGTGACGGAATGGAGTAGGTGACCGCGCCGGGATGGGTCATCACCAGCCCCAGGCCAGTAAGGCGTTCGGCGTGATGGATCGCGAGCACCTGCGCGATCATGCCGCCCATGGACACGCCGATGACATGTGCTGCGGGCACCTTCAGCCAGTCGAGCACGCCCACCGCGTCGCGCGCCATGTCCTCAAGCGTGTAGGGAACAGGCAGCTGCAGCCCCGACATGCGGGCCATGGTCAGCATCGGCAGATGTGGATCGAGCGCGGAGTGAATCCGGGAGCTTAAGCCGACATCACGGTTGTCGAACACGATGACATAGCGGCCACGATCCAGGAGCGCCTGAACAAACGGTTCCGGCCAGACCAGCAGCGACATGTTGAAGCCCATAACCAACAGCACCGGCGGGTCATTGGCGTCGCCGTAGCAGCGGTAGGCGATATCCAGCTCACCGACCTTGGCGATGCCCTCCGTGAAGGCCGGCTCAGACTTGCGGGCGGGGTAGCGCATGAGGGGACCCGGGGGCGCAGCGGCGGCTGACGCAACC